>NZ_JBHJRC010000022.1:0-50374 GCF_042261735.1 Kitasatospora sp. NPDC056327
GGTTACATTCCGAACCCGGAAGCTAAGCCTCACAGCGCCGATGGTACTGCAGGGGGGACCCTGTGGGAGAGTAGGACGCCGCCGAACAATCATTCCAAAAAGACCCCCTCCGGTTCAGGAGGGGGTCTTTTTGCGTTAACGTCTCTCCACCATGTCCGAGCTCGGTGGAGAGGCACGAACCGTTGCAGAACCTGACCCTTACCTGGCAGTCCGCCGGGGGCGCTGCGGTCGCTCTCTACGGGGGCGCCTACGCGGCCTCCCGGGCCCGGCGGTCGGGTCTCTCGGCGATCCTGCGCGAGGCCGGCACCCTGCTCGCGCTGTTCGCGCTCTGGCAACTGGTCGGGAGCCTCTCCTTGATGAGCGCCGAGCACGCCCTGGACCGGGCGCGTTGGATCCACCGGACGGAGCCGGCGTTCGGACTGCCCGACGAGGCGTCCTGGCAGGCCGCGGTGACCCCCTACCCGGTGCTGGTGAAGCTGGCGAACTACTACTACGCGTCCATGCACTTCACGGTGATGATCGGAGTGCTGCTCTGGGTCTTCCTGAGACACCGGGACCGGTACCCGTGGGTGCGGACCACGGTGGTGATCACCACGGCGGTCTGTCTGGCCGTCCAGTTCGTTCCGGTGGCGCCGCCCCGGATGCTGCCGGAGAACGGGTTCGTCGACGTCGCGGCGGAGTACGGGCAGTCGGTGTACGGGGCCACGGTCGGCGGGGTGGTGAAGGCCGCGCAGCTGTCCGCGATGCCGTCGGTGCACGTGGCCTGGTGCGTACTGGCGGCGGTCGCGGTGGTGCGTGTCTCGCGGAGCCCGCTGCGGTGGCTGATGGTGCTGCACCCGGTGCTGACGATCGCGGTCGTCGTGGTGACGGCCAACCACTTCTGGGCGGACGGGCTGGTCGCGGTGGTGATCCTGCTGCTGGCCTACGAGGTCCAGCGCCGGGTCGCCCGGCGGCGGGCCGGGCGGGCGGCGGACGTCGGGCCGGCGGACGACCGTGACGAGCGCGCGGTGCAGCCCGCCGGCCGCGGCTGAGGGCGGGTGGCCGGGCCCGTGCCGGGCGCGGGCCCGGCGGACATGCCGGTGGGCCGGGCCCCGTGGGGGGAGGGTCCGGCCCACCGGAGCACCCGCCGTTACCTGACCGGCAGGGCCTCCCGGCCCCACGCGCTGTTGGTCAGCGACGCGGTGGCCCAGTACCAGGCCGCGAGCCCGGAGGCGGCGGCGATCCAGCCGGCCGCCTTGGCGAGGCCGCCGGCCGTGTTGAACACGGCGATCGCGGAGAGCAGCAGGGAGAGCGTCAGCAGGCCGTAGACGGCCCGGCTGAACAGGCCCGCGTTCCAGCTCGCGGCGGTCAGGGTGAGGGCGAGCAGGGCCCACAGCAGCAGGAACAGGCCGGCCGCGTTCTTGCCGGCGCCGGAGGCCGTGGACCAGGTGGCCCAGAAGGCACCGAGGCTGGTGAAGGCGGTGCCGGTGAATCCCTCCCCGCCGCGGAACTGCCAGAGGCCCGCGACGAACAGGGTGAGGCCACCGAGGACGTGCGCGAGGTGGGCCGAGTTCCCGACGGTGGTGCCGCTGAACAGGCCGGTGGAGAGGAGGCCGTAGGCGAGGAGGGTCAGGCCGAGCGCGAGGTAACCGAGGTTACCCGCGTCGGCACCGGAGGAGCGGGCGTTCAGTGCCCCGGTAGCTTCGTTGCTCACCGGAGGCTCCTTTCACTCATGGGCGCGCGCAGGGCGCAGTGAACGCGGGTGGGTTTCGATGAGGTGAAGGCGCGTGACCGCTCCGGGCGCGCACGGCTGGAGCGTGCGACGGCTGCGGTCCGAATGCTGGGCCAGCGGGAGAGCCGCTGGTCACGTCCCCGCCGGGGGATTCCCCGGTGAGATCGGTGTACCCACGGTGAGCGGCCTTGTACCCTTGTGAATCGCACAATTTGCGACGCCGCCCGCACCGGTTCGTGCAGGCTCCGACCCGGGGTGCGACAGTCGGCGAACGGTTCCGGTCAGGCGCTGCGCTGGGTCGGTACCCGCAGGGTGAGGATCGCCATGTCGTCCGACGGCGGCTCGGGGGCGAAGCGCTCGACGGCGCGCTGGACGCGCAGCGCGACGGCTCCGGCGGTGAGTCCGGTGCAGCCGGTGAGCACCTCGGCGAGGCCGTCGTCGCCCAGCATCCGCAGGCCCTCGCGGCGTTCGGTCACGCCGTCGGTGACGCAGAGCAGGACCTCGCCGGGGTGGAGCACCAGGCGTTCGGCGGTCAGGTCGAGGTCGTCCATGACGCCGAGCAGCGGCTGCGGGGTGGCGGCCCGGTCGACCCGGCCGTCGGTGCGCAGCCGCAGCGGCAGCGGGTGGCCCGCGCAGACCAGGGAGAGTTCGGTGCTGCCGTCCGGGCGGGGGGTCAGTTCGCCGTAGAGCAGGGTGAGGAAGCGGCTGCGCGAACCCTCGTCCAGGATGGCGGCGTTGAGCCGGCTGAGGACCTGCGGGGCGTCCAGGCCCTCGCGGGCGAGCAGCCGCAGTGAGTGCCGGGCGAGGCCGGTGACCGAGGCGGCCTCCGGGCCGGTGCCGCAGACGTCGCCGATGGCGAAGCCGTAGGTGCCCTCGCGGATCGGGAAGAGGTCGTAGAAGTCCCCGCCGACCTCGTTGCCCTCGCCGGCGGCCTGGTAGTAGACGTCCACCTCGACGCCCGGGATGTCGGGCAGCTCCGGGGGCAGCAGACTGCGCTGCAGGGCCTGGCTGGTGGCGGTGCGCTCGGAGTAGAGGCGGGAGTTGTCGAGCGCCAGGGCGGCCCGGCGGGAGAGGTCCTCGGCGAGTTCGAGGACCTCCTGGCGGAATCTGACGCCGGCGTGGGTGCCGAGGGCGAGCAGGCCGATCACCCGGTTGCGGGCGGTGAGCGGCAGCACGACGGTCTCGCCGAGCAAGCTGGTGAGGCCGGGTTCACCGGCGAAGCCGGCGCCGTCGGCGGTCTCGGCGGGCGAGCTCCAGAAGCGGGCGCCGTGGGTGGGGCCGGTGGCCGGGGCGGGGGTCTTGTCGAGCAGGGCGCGCAGCGGGTCGATGCGGTCCTCGTCCTCGTGCAGGACGAAGGCGAGCGAGGCCGGGGCGCCGTGGTCGCCGTTGGTGTAGACGGCGCACCAGGAGGCGAGGGTGGGGACGGCCATCTGCGCCATCAGGGCGAGCGTCTGCTCGTGCTCCAGGGTGCCGGCCAGCAGGTCGGAGGCCTCGACGAGGAAGGAGAGCGAGCCGCGGCGCAGCTGTTCGAGCTCGGTGAGCCGGGTGGACTCGACGGCCAGGGCGAGCCGGTCGGCGGCGAACTGCAGGCGCAGCGCGTCCTCGTTGTCGTAGCGGCCCGGGGTGGTGGTGGCGATGCCGAGCGAGCCGATCAGCCGGCCCTCGACCTTGAGGGGGACGGTGAGCAGGGAGCGCAGTCCGCTGTCGTCGAGGACGGACAGGCCGGTGGGCCGGGTCGCGAGGTCCTCGTGGACGGAGGGGAGGCGGGGCGAGTCGTAGCGGTTGCCGGTGTCGACCGGGAAGCGGCTGTGCGGCCGCGGCGCGGCGGGCAGTCCGGCGCTGGCGCGCAGTTCGAACTCGGCCTCGTCCTCGGTGGTGAGCAGCAGGTAGGCGGCGTCGGCGTCGAGCAGGTCGCGGGCCCGGTCGACGGTGTGCTGGAGCAGGGTGTCGAGGTCCTCGCCGGGGCCGAGGCCGGCCAGCAGGTCGAGCCGGGTGGCGGGCTCGCCGCGGTCGCCGGGCAGGGCGCGGGCGGGGGAGCGCAGGACGGCGCGGTCGTCGTCGAGGACGAGCAGACAGAGGGTGCTCGGGGTGCCGTCGGTGTCGCGCAGCCGGACCTGGACGCCGTAGACGTCGGCGGTGGTGCCGTCGGCGCGCCGCAGCGCGTAGCCGCCCTCCCAGCGGGCGAGCCGCAGGACGGCGGAGAGCGCGAGGCCGGAGTCGCCGGGCTGCGGCCAGACGGCGAGGTCGGCCCAGGGGCGGCCGAGCACGGTGTCGGCGGGGTGCTGGAAGAGGGCTTCGGCGTCGGGGTTCCAGGCGAGCACCCGGCCGTCGTCGTCGAGCTGGACGACGGCGACGCGGACCGGGCCGTGGCTGCTGGGCAGTTCGCCGCCGGGTGCGGCGGGCAGGGCGTAGCGGGTGCCGGCGGTGTGCACGGGCAGGGCGAGCCGGAACCAGACGGTCTTGCGGCCGGAGCCGTACTCGACGCCCCAGCGTTCGGCGAGCGCGGCGCACATCAGCAGGCCGCGGCCGCCCTCGCCGTCGGCGTCGGCGTAGTGGTCGGACGCGGTGGTGGGCAGGTCGGGGACGGTCGGCAGACCGCGTTCGGGGTGGTGGTCGGTGACCTCGATCCGGACGGTGCCGTCCTCGCGGAGGCAGCAGACCTCGGCGGCGGTCCCGGCGTGCACGACCGCGTTGGTGACGAGTTCGCTGACCAGGACGACGGCGTCGTCGACGACCTCGGGCAGGCCCCAGCCCAGCAGGGCGTCCCGTACGAAGGAACGGGCGGCACCGGCAGACCGGCCCACGGGTTCGAAGGTGGCGGCTGCGCGCGCGGTGACCACGTTGCCACGTCTCCTCTGCTCTGGCCCTGGCTGTCCCGGGTGCGGCGCCGGCGCCCGGTGCGCGCCGGCGGCATGGGCGGCGGCTCCGGGGCGGCCGTGGCCCGGTGCAGCGCTCCACCCTACTTTCCGCTTGGTTCCCCGTGGGGGCGGGGCGTCGAAACAGGCACCGGAGGGTGATTCTGCCCACCCGATTCGGGCGGGGCGGCACCAACCGAGCGCAACCGCCCTTGTACCGGGCGCGAGTGCTGCCAGACTGGGGGGTCCGCGATGTCCGGTGCGAGCAGTACGGTCGTCACGGGTTCCGGCAGGCCTGCCCGGCTGCCGGACAGTCCACGATCTGGGAGGGGCCCGTTGAGTTCGGCCACCAAGGACGCAACCGGTACGACGCCGCCCGCCCAGCGTGGTGGCCGCTCCGGGGCCGCGCCGCGGAGCGCGGCCGGCCGGCGTGCCAACCACAGCCGCGGCGCCGAGCCGGCGGAGCTGCGCAAGCTGCTGTCCGCGCTGACGGCGATGCGGGACGGCAACTTCCGGCGCCGGCTGACGGTGCCGGGGGACGGTCCGCTGGCGGAGATCGCCGCGGTCTTCAACGAGGTGGCGGAGCGCAACCAGCACCTGACGGGCGAGCTGGCCCGGGTGCGGCGGGCGGTGGGCCGGGAGGGCCGGCTGAACGAGCGCCTGGAGACCGGGGCCGGCGAGGGCGCCTGGATGGCGGCGGTCGACAACTGCAACGCGCTGATCGACGACCTGGCGCGGCCGATGTCCGAGGTCGGCCGGGTGCTGACGTCGATCGCCGAGGGCGACCTGGACCAGAAGATGGAGCTGCGCTCGCTGCACAGCAACGGGGTGAGCCACCCGCTGCGCGGCGAGTACCTGAAGATCGGCCGGACCGTCAACGGGCTGGTGGACCAGCTGTCGGAGTTCACCGACGAGGTGACCCGGGTGGCCAGGGAGGTCGGCACCGAGGGCAAGCTGGGTGGCCAGGCCAAGGTCCGCAGCGTCTCCGGGAGCTGGAAGGATCTCGCGGACTCGGTCAACACCATGGCCGGGCGGCTGACCGCCCAGGTGCGCAACATCGCGCAGGTGACCACCGCGGTGGCCAAGGGCGACCTGTCCCGCAAGGTGACGGTCGAGGTGGCCGGCGAGATGCTGGAGCTCAAGAACACCGTCAACACGATGGTGGACCAGCTGAACGGCTTCGCGGCGCAGGTGACCAGGGTGGCCCGGGACGTGGGCACCGAGGGCCGTCTGGGGGGCCAGGCGCAGGTGCCGGGCGTCGCGGGCGTCTGGCGGGACCTCACCGATTCGGTGAACTTCATGGCGGACAACCTCACGGGTCAGGTCCGCAGCATCGCCCAGGTGACGACGGCGGTGGCGCGCGGGGACCTCTCGCAGAAGATCGAGGTCGACGCGCGCGGGGAGATCCTGGAGCTGAAGAACACCATCAACACGATGGTCGACCAGCTCTCCGGGTTCGCCGAGCAGGTGACCCGGGTGGCGCGTCAGGTGGGAACCGAGGGGCGCCTCGGCGGCCAGGCGCAGGTGCCCTGGGCGGCCGGCGTCTGGCGGGACCTCACCGACAACGTCAACTTCATGGCGAACAACCTGACCGACCAGGTGCGCAACATCGCCCAGGTGACCACCGCCGTCGCGCGGGGCGACCTCTCGCAGAAGATCCAGGTGGACGCGCGCGGGGAGATCCTGGAGCTGAAGAACACCATCAACACGATGGTCGACCAGCTGTCCGCGTTCGCGGACGAGGTGACCCGGGTGGCCCGGGACGTCGGTACCGAGGGCATCCTCGGTGGTCAGGCGAGCGTGCCGGGCGTGTCCGGCACCTGGAAGGACCTGACCAACAGCGTCAACCTGATGGCCAACAACCTGACCAGCCAGGTCCGCAACATCGCCGAGGTGACCACGGCGGTGGCCCGCGGGGACGTCTCGAAGAAGATCACCGTCGACGCCCGGGGCGAGATCCTGGAGCTGGTCACCACCGTGAACACCATGGTGGACCAGCTGTCGGCCTTCGCCGACGAGGTCACCCGGGTGGCGCGCGAGGTGGGCACCGAGGGGAACCTGGGCGGCCAGGCCCGGGTGCGCGGGGTGTCGGGCATCTGGAAGGACCTGACCGACAACGTCAACTTCATGGCCTCGAACCTCACCAGTCAGGTGCGGAACATCGCCGAGGTGGCGGCGGCCGTGGCCTCGGGCGACCTCTCCAAGAAGATCACCATCGAGGCGCAGGGCGAGGTCGCCGGACTCGCCGGGACGCTCAACACCATGGTCGACCAGCTCTCGGCCTTCGCCGTCGAGGTGACCAGGGTGGCCCGCGAGGTCGGCACCGACGGCACCCTGGGCGGTCAGGCGAGCGTGCCGGGTGTGGCCGGGATCTGGAAGGACCTGACCGACAACGTCAACCTGATGGCCAACAACCTGACCGGTCAGGTCCGCAACATCGCGCTGGTGATCACGGCCGTGGCCCGCGGTGACCTGTCGCAGAAGATCGACGTCGACGCGCGGGGCGAGTTCCTGGAGCTCAAGACCAGCATCAACACCATGGTGGACCAGCTCTCCGCGTTCGCCGACGAGGTCACCCGGGTCGCCCGCGAGGTGGGCACCGACGGGCGTCTGGGCGGCCAGGCCCGGGTGCCGGGCGTGGACGGCACCTGGCAGGACCTGACCGAGTCCGTCAACGAGCTGGCCAACAACCTCACCCGGCAGGTGCGGGCGATCGCGCAGGTCGCCACCGCCGTCACCAGGGGCGACCTGTCGCTGCGGATCGACGTGGACGCCGCCGGCGAGCTCGACGAGCTCAAGGACAACATCAACCAGATGATCGCCAACCTGCGCGAGACCACCCGCACCAACCAGGAGCAGGACTGGCTCAAGACCAACCTGGCGCGGGTGTCCGGTCTGCTGCAGGGCCGCCGCGACCTGGAGGCGGTGGCCTCGTTGATCATGACCGAGCTCACCCCGGTGGTCTCGGCGCAGCACGGCGCGTTCTTCCTCGCCCAGCCGGCCGGCCGCACCGCCGAGCTGATCACCGAGGACGACGACGAGAACGACACCGTGCTGCGGCTGATCGGCAGCTACGGCTACCAGCGGCGGGCGATGCCGACCACGTTCCGGCCCGGCGAGTCGCTGATCGGGCAGGCGGCGGTGGAGAAGCGGGCGATCATCCTCAAGGAGGCGCCGCCCGGGTACCTGAAGATCGCCTCGGGCCTGGGCGAGGCCTCGCCGGCCCACATCGTGGTGCTGCCGGTGTTGTTCGAGGGCCGGCTGCTGGGCGTGATCGAGCTGGCCACCTTCAGCTCGTTCACCACCGTCGCGCTGGACTTCCTCAACCAGATCGCCGACCTCATCGGCGTGACCGTGAACACCATCAGCGTCAACACCAAGACCGAGGGCCTGCTGCTGGAGTCGCAGCGGCTGACCGCCGAACTCTCGATGCGGTCCGCCGAGTTGGAGGCGCGCCAGGAGGAGCTGGAGCGCACCAACGAGGAGTTGCAGGAGAAGGCCGAGCAACTCGCCCAGCAGAACCGGGACATCGAGATCAAGAACAGCGAGATCGAGGAGGCCCGGCAGGTCCTGGAGGAGCGCGCCGAACAGCTGGCGCTGGCCTCCCGGTACAAGAGCGAGTTCCTGGCCAACATGTCGCACGAGCTGCGCACCCCGCTGAACTCGCTGCTGATCCTGGCCAAGCTGCTCTCGGACAACAACGAGGGCAACCTGTCGCCCAAGCAGGTCGAGTTCGCCGACACCATCCACGGCGCCGGGTCCGACCTGCTCCAGCTGATCAACGACATCCTCGACCTGTCCAAGGTCGAGGCGGGCAAGATGGACGTCCGGCCGGCCCGGATCGCGCTCGTCCAGCTGGTCGACTACGTCGAGGCGACCTTCCAGCCGGTCGCGCTGGACAAGAACCTGGAGTTCGGCGTGCGGGTCTCGCCGGCCCTGCCGGTCACCCTGCACACCGACGAGCAGCGGCTCCAGCAGGTGCTGCGCAACCTCATCTCCAACGCGGTCAAGTTCACCGATGCCGGGGCCGTCGACTTCTCGATCGGCCAGGCGGGTCCGGGCGTCCCGCAGCACGTGCGCGAGCAGCTGCTGGAGGCGGGCGCGATCGAGGGCCCGGACGACCCGCTGATCGCCTTCACGGTCTCCGACACCGGGATCGGCATCCCGGGCAACAAGCTGCGGGAGATCTTCGAGCCGTTCCGGCAGGCGGACGGCACCACCAGCCGCAAGTACGGCGGCACCGGTCTCGGCCTGTCGATCAGCCGGGAGATCGCCCGGCTGCTCGGCGGCGAGATCCACGCCGAGAGCGAGCTGGGCAAGGGCTCCACCTTCACGCTCTACCTGCCGCTGCGCGAGGGCGCGCCGGAGGGGGCCGGGCAGCCGGGGGCGAACGTGTCCGGGCTGCGCGCCTCGGTCGGGGTGACACCGGTCGGGACGCCGGTGCCGGTGGGCGAGAGCCCCGCCGAGCACTGGGCGCAGGAGGTGCGCGACCTGGTCGAGGTCCGCCGCCGGGGCGCCGTCGAGCGCCGGCGGGCCGCGGCCCTGGAGGCGCCGCGGGCGGAGGGCCGGGGCACCGGAGGCCGGGCGGGCGCGGGCGGGCGCGGGGCCGAGGGGCGGCTGCCCGAGGCCGTTCCGGCGATCCGTCCGGCCGGCCGTCCGGACACCCGTTTCGACGGCGAGCAGGTGCTGATCGTGGACGACGACGTCCGCAACGTGTTCGCCCTCACCAGCGTGCTGGAGCAGCACGGCCTGACCGTGCTGTATGCGGAGAACGGCCGCGAGGGCATCGAGATGCTGGAGCAGCACGAGAACGTCGCGCTGGTCCTGATGGACATCATGATGCCGGAGATGGACGGCTACGCGACCACCGAGGCGATCCGCCGGATGCCCCAGTTCGCCGGGCTGCCGATCATCGCGCTGACCGCCAAGGCGATGAAGGGCGACAAGGAGAAGTCGCTGGCGGCCGGTGCCACCGACCACATCACCAAGCCGGTGGAGACCGACCACCTGCTGTCGGTGATGCACGAGTGGCTCACCGTCCGCCGGTCCTGACGGGTCCCGGCGGTCCGGGGTCCGGCCCGCGGTGCCCTGTCCCGGTGGGACCGGACCCGGCCCAGGAGGCCCTGGACACGCCCGAGTTCGGGCCGATCGGATGACGGGGGCGTGAATCTCGGAGTACGCTCCGGGGTTCACGCCGGTGGGGCGCGCGGTTTGCTGGCGGGGAGGGCCGGGAACCGGGTAGGGTCACCGATCGTTGCGAACAGTGACCGAGTGGCGACTCGCTGGTGAGCGTACGCCGGTGCACTGACTGTGCGCCGCTCCGTATCCGGACGCGACGGGGCGATGTGCCGGGCGAGGGGGTGCGGCTAGCATGACCGGGGTAGTGGTGGGCAGTACGCGGGTGCCTTCCCCAGGTAGGCAAGCGACAGGAGGGCGCGTCGTGATGCAGAAGGCGAAGATCCTCCTGGTCGACGACCGGCCGGAGAACCTGCTGGCGCTGGAGGCGATCCTCTCGGCGCTGGACCAGACCCTGGTCCGGGCGGCGTCCGGCGAGGAGGCGCTCAAGGCGCTGCTCACGGACGACTTCGCGGTGATCCTGCTGGACGTGCAGATGCCCGGGATGGACGGCTTCGAGACCGCCGCCCACATCAAGCGCCGGGAGCGCACCCGGGACATCCCGATCATCTTCCTGACCGCGATCAACCACGGTCCGCACCACACCTTCCGCGGCTACGCGGCCGGTGCGGTCGACTACATCTCCAAGCCGTTCGACCCCTGGGTGCTGCGCGCCAAGGTCTCGGTCTTCGTCGATCTCTACATGAAGAACTGCCAGCTGAAGGAGCAGGCCGCGCTGCTGCGGCTGCAGCTGGAGGCGAGCGGTGCCGAGCCGGCCCTCGGCGGCGCGCTGCTCGGTGAGCTGTCGGCCCGGCTGGCCGCGGTCGAGGAGCAGGCGGAGTCGCTGACCAAGCAGCTGGACGGCACCGAGGACGGCGGGGTGGCGGCCACGGCGGCGCACTTGGAGCGCAAGCTGGCCGGGCTGAGGCGGGCCCTGGACGCGTTGCGCCCCGGCACGGACTGAGCGCGGTCCGGCCGCCGGGCGGGTGCGCCCCGTGCGCCGGGGGAGCGGGGCCGGCGAGGTTCCCCCGTCCGGGTGACTCCGGGCGGTGTGACGGTGTGTCGGAGACACGTTCCGGCCCCCGGGCCGACGACGTGGGCACGGGTCGCGTGCCCCGGTAGGCTGCTGACCCATGGCCACACGTACGCCCGGAAGCGCGGCACGCAACCCGAGTCCGGGAACGTCCAAGAAGGCCGCGGCGAAGGCTCCGGCCAAGCCGCCCGCCAGGAAGGCGGCCGCCAAGAAGGCCGCCCCGGCGAAGAAGACGGCCGCCAAACCCGCCGCGCCGCCACCGCCCGCGTCCCGGCCGATACTCTTCCGCGCCGTGCGCGCCGTCTGGCTCGGCACGGCGCACGGCATCGGCGCGGTCTTCCGCGGCTTCGGCGACGGCGCGAAGAACCTCGACCCGGCGCACCGCAAGGACGGCATCGGCCTGCTGCTGTTCGCGCTGGCCCTGGTCACCGCCGCGGGCACCTGGTTCAGCCCGCAGGGCTGGCTGGGCGAGGCGGCCACCAACGTGGTCTCCGGTCTGTTCGGCCGGCTCGACGTGCTGGTGCCCTTCCTGCTGGCCGCGGTGGCGGTCCGGCTGCTGCGCCACCCGGAGCTGCCGGAGGCCAACGGCCGGATCATGATCGGGCTGACCACCCTGCTGGTCGGTGTGCTGGGCCTGGTCCACATCGGCTGCGGCGCGCCCATGATGGGCAGCGGCGCGACCCGGATAAGGACGGCCGGCGGGATCGTCGGGTGGGCCGCCTCCACCCCGATGATGGCCGCCGCCGGGCCGGCCCTCGCGGTCCCGCTGCTCCTGCTGCTCGCCTTCTTCGGCCTGCTGGTCACCACCGCCACCCCGATCAACCGGATCCCCGAGCGGATCCGCGCGGCGGGCGTCCGGCTGGGCGTGGTCGAGCCCGGGCCGCAGGACGCCGACGGGGGGCGTGCGCCGGAGCGCGAGCTCTCCAGCGAGCCCCCCGAGGATGCGGACCCCTCCGCGCTGCCGTTCACGGTGGCCACCGACAGTGACGACCCCTCGGACGAGGTGGCCGCCCGCCGGCGCCGCCGCAAGCGCAAGCCGGAACCC
The DNA here is from genome assembly GCF_042261735.1 of Kitasatospora sp. NPDC056327. Classification (NCBI taxonomy): domain Bacteria; kingdom Bacillati; phylum Actinomycetota; class Actinomycetes; order Kitasatosporales; family Streptomycetaceae; genus Kitasatospora; species Kitasatospora sp. NPDC056327. The sequence continues at coordinate 11,760 of NZ_JBHJRC010000022.1, forward strand.
GAGGAGGCCTCCGCCGAGCCGGACATGTTCGCCAAGGAGGCGCTGGACCCGTACGCCACCCGGAACCTCGCCGCCGGCGCCGCCGCCGACCTGGACGGCGCGCTGGTCTACGGCGTGCCCGCCTCCTCGGCGGTGGCGGACATGATGCACCAGGTTCAGGACCGCACCGCCCCGCCGGAGGAGCCGGCCGTCCCGGCCGCCCGCAGCGAGGGCCCCGGAGCCCCCGAGGAGCACGGCCCGGCACCGGTCCGGATGGAGCAGCTCCAGCTCTCGGCCGGACTCACCTACGCGCTGCCCCCGCTCGACCTGCTGGAGCGCGGCGGCCCGGCCAAGGCCCGCAGCGCCCTCAACGACGAGGTGGTGGCGCAGCTCACGGGCACCTTCTCCGAGTTCAAGGTGGACGCCCGGGTGACGGGCTTCACCCGCGGCCCGACGGTCACCCGCTACGAGGTCGAGCTGGGCCCGGCGGTCAAGGTGGAGCGGATCACCGCGCTCGCCAAGAACATCGCCTACGCGGTGGCCAGTGCGGACGTGCGGATCATCAGCCCGATCCCCGGCAAGTCCGCGGTCGGCATCGAGATCCCGAACCGGGACCGCGAGATGGTCAACCTGGGCGACCTGCTGCGCTCGCGCACCGCCGCCGAGGACACCCACCCGATGGTCGTCGGCATGGGCAAGGACGTCGAGGGCCACACCGTGATGGCCAACCTCGCCAAGATGCCGCACATCCTGGTGGCCGGCGCGACCGGCGCGGGCAAGTCGTCCTGCATCAACTGCCTGATCACCTCGATCCTCGCCCGGGCCACCCCGGACGAGGTGCGGATGGTGCTGGTCGACCCCAAGCGGGTCGAGCTGACCGCCTACGAGGGCATCCCGCACCTCATCACGCCGATCATCACCAACCCGAAGAAGGCCGCCGAGGCCCTCCAGTGGGTGGTCCGCGAGATGGACCTGCGCTACGACGACCTCGCGGCGTTCGGCTTCCGGCACGTCGACGACTTCAACGCGGCGGTCCGGGCCGGCACCGTCACCCCGCCGCCCGGCAGCGAGCGCGAGCTGACGCCGTACCCGTACCTGCTGGTGATCGTCGACGAGCTGGCCGACCTGATGATGGTCGCCCCCCGCGACGTCGAGGACTCGGTGGTCCGGATCACCCAGCTCGCCCGCGCGGCCGGCATCCACCTGGTGCTGGCCACCCAGCGGCCCTCGGTGGACGTGGTCACCGGTCTGATCAAGGCCAACGTGCCGTCCCGGCTGGCCTTCGCCACCTCGGCGATGGCCGACTCCCGGGTCATCCTGGACCAGCCCGGCGCGGAGAAGCTGATCGGCAAGGGCGACGCGCTGTTCCTGCCGATGGGCGCGAGCAAGCCGATCCGCATGCAGGGCGCCTTCGTCACCGAGGCCGAGATCGCCGCCGTGGTGAAGCACTGCAAGGAGCAGCTCGGCGCCGTCTACCGGGACGACGTGACGGTCGGCGGCGGCCCGAAGAAGGAGATCGACGAGGAGATCGGCGACGACCTGGAGCTGCTGATCCAGGCGGCCGAGCTGGTCGTCTCCACCCAGTTCGGCTCCACCTCGATGCTCCAGCGCAAGCTGCGGGTCGGCTTCGCCAAGGCCGGACGGCTGATGGACCTCATGGAGTCGCGCGGCATCGTCGGGCCGAGCGAGGGCTCCAAGGCCCGCGACGTCCTGGTGAAGCCGGACGAGATCGACGGGGTGATCGTCTCGATCCGTGGCTGAGACCGGCCGGCCCGCTGACAGGTGTTCACCCGTTCGGACGGGGGTAGGCGGCCGGTGCGGAACCGATCGGGTGCGTACCGCGTCCCACGGGCAACACCGCAAGCGCGGTCGCGGCGCGCGGTCCCCGGAGCCCGGGGGCCCGCGTTGACGGGCGGTCAGTGCACGCCCGGCCCGGCAGCGGGGCGGCCGAGCGCATTCGGTCCTGTTCCGCTTGAGAAACGATCCGCCCGCGCCCCTAGACTGTTCTCCAGCAGGTGGCCCACCGCTCGAAAGGCGTGCACCGTGACCATCGGCAAGTCTCCCGACCGCGAGAACGCCACGCCCGCCGGCCCGCCCCCCGGCGCCGCGGAACAGACCGCCGATGCCCCGAGCATCGGACGGGTGCTGTCCGCCGCCCGGATCGCGGCCGCGCTCACGGTGGATCAGGTGAGCAGTGCCACCCGGGTGCGGGTGCCGATCGTGCACGCCATCGAGGAGGACGACTTCGGCCGGTGCGGCGGTGACTTCTACGCCCGCGGCCACATCCGCGCGATCGCCCAGCTGGTCGGCGTCGACGGCGAGGAGCTGGTGGCCCGCTACGACGCCGCGCACGGCGGCTCCCCGGCTTCCAAGCGGCCCACCGAGCTGATCGAGAGCGGCCCGATCAAGGTCCCCGGCCGGGGCCGGCCGAACTGGACGATCGCGATGGTCACCGCGATCGTCGTGGTGGTCGGTGTGATCGGCTTCAACCTGGTGAGCGGGAAGACCGGCCCCGGCACCACCGGCTCGGCCAGCGCCCCGCTGCCCGCCGGCGCCGGCACCGGTTCGGTCGCCCCGGCGGCCGCCGCGCCCACCCCGACCGTGCAGCCGCCCGCCCCGGCGCCCAGCGCCCCCGCGATCGCGGCCGCCCCGGCCGACAAGGTCACCGTGAAGCTGGTCGCCGAGAAGGACACCAGCTGGGTCTCCGCGGTGGACGGCAACGGGAAGTCGCTCTTCCAGAACAACATCGAGGAAGGTCAGGACCAGACCTTCACCGATCCCAAGCAGATCAAGCTGGTGATCGGCAACGCCGGCGCCGTGCACGTGTACGTCAACGGCAAGGACCTCGGTCCGGCGGGCAGGAACGGCCAGGTGGTGCACGTCACGTACACCCCCGGCGACCCGCAGGCGGGCTGATCGCAGGGGCCCGCCGCACCGCGGCGGGCCCGGCCGGCCGGTGCATGCGGCCTCCGGGGCGAACGGCTCCGCCGGCCGCGCGTTAATCTTGGCCCTATGCCTGAACGCCGTACTGTCGCCCTTGTCACGCTCGGATGCGCCCGCAACGAGGTGGACTCCGAGGAACTCGCCGGGCGACTGGAGGCCGACGGCTGGTTGCTGGTCGACGACGCCGCCGACGCCGACGTCGCCGTCGTCAACACCTGCGGCTTCGTCGAGGCCGCCAAGAAGGACTCCGTGGACGCCCTGCTGGAGGCCAACGACCTCAAGGGTCACGGCCGGACCCAGGCCGTCGTGGCCGTCGGCTGCATGGCCGAGCGGTACGGCAAGGAGCTCGCCGACGCCCTGCCCGAGGCCGACGGCGTGCTGGGCTTCGACGACTACACCGACATCTCCGACCGGCTCCAGACCGTCCTGTCCGGCGGCCACCACGCCCCGCACATCCCGCGCGACCGCCGCAAGCTGCTCCCGCTGAGCCCGGTCGAGCGCCAGGCCGCCGCCGCCGAGGTGGCCCTGCCCGGCCACGGGGCCCCCGAGGACCTCCCGGAGGGCCTCGCGCCCGCCTCCGGGCCGCGCACCCTGCGCAAGCGCCTGGACGACAGCCCGGTCGCCTCGGTCAAGCTCGCCTCCGGCTGCGACCGGCGGTGCTCGTTCTGCGCCATCCCGGCGTTCCGCGGCTCGTTCATCTCCCGCCGCCCCTCCGACGTGCTGCACGAGGCCCAGTGGCTGGCCGAGCAGGGCGTCCGCGAGGTCGTCCTGGTCAGCGAGAACAACACCTCGTACGGCAAGGACCTCGGCGACATCCGGCTGCTGGAGACGCTGCTCGGCGAGATCGCCGGGCTGGACGGCGTGGAGCGGGTCCGGGTCTCCTACCTGCAGCCCGCCGAGATGCGCCCCGGGCTGATCGACGCGATGACCGGCACCGCCGGCGTGGTGCCCTACTTCGACCTGTCCTTCCAGCACTCCGCGCCCGCGGTGCTGCGCCGGATGCGCCGCTTCGGCTCCACCGACCAGTTCCTGGAGCTGCTCGGCACCATCCGCGGCAAGGCCCCGCAGGCCGGTGCCCGGTCCAACTTCATCGTCGGCTTCCCCGGCGAGACCGAGGCGGACTTCGCCGAGCTGGAGCGCTTCGTCACCCACGCCGGGCTGGACGCGATCGGCGTCTTCGGCTATTCCGACGAGGAGGGCACCGAGGCCGCCACCTACGGCGACAAGCTGCCCGAGGACGTGGTCGCCGACCGGCTGGCCCGGCTCACCCGGCTCGCCGAGGAGATGACCGCCCAGCGTGCCGAGCAGCGGATCGGCACCGAGGTCGAGGTGCTGGTCGAGTCGGTCGACGGCGACCTGGTCGAGGGCCGTGCCGCCCACCAGGCGCCCGAGACGGACGGCCTCACCACGCTCACCGGTGCCGGGGACGCCGAGGTCGGCCGGTTCTACCGGGCACGGGTCGTCGCCTCCGAGGGCGTCGACCTGGTCGCCGAGGCGCTGGAGCAGGTGCGGGTCCGCCGGGCGCCCGGAGCCGGGGCATGACCCAGGGGCCCGGCGCCCCGGCCGCGGCCCACCCGGGCAGACCGGCGGCCGCGGTGACCGCCTCGCCGGGGATCTGGAACATCGCGAACGTGCTGACCATGGTCCGGCTGCTGCTGGTCCCGGTCTTCGTGACCCTGCTCTTCGCCGACGGCGGCCACGACCCCAAGTGGCGCTCGGTGGCCTGGGCCTCCTTCGCCATCGCGATGATCACCGACCTGTTCGACGGCGAGCTGGCCCGGCGCAAGGGTCTGGTCACCGACTTCGGCAAGATCGCCGACCCGATCGCCGACAAGGCGATCATGGGCGCGGCGCTGATCGGCCTCTCGGTGCTGGGCGACCTGCCGTGGTGGATCACCGTGGTGATCCTGGCCCGCGAGCTCGGCATCACGCTGATGCGGTTCTGGGTGATCCGCTTCGGCGTCATCCCGGCCAGCCGGGGCGGCAAGATCAAGACGCTCACCCAGGGCATCGCGGTCGGCATGTACGTCCTGGCGCTGACCGACTGGCTGGCCACCGCGCGGGCCGTGCTGATGGGCGTCGCCGTGCTGCTGACCGTGGGCACCGCGCTGGACTACGTGGGGCAGGCGCTGCGCCTGCGCCGGGAGGGCCTGGCGGCGCAGCGCCCGCGCGGGTGAAACCCGGGCGGTCCGGCCCCGGGGCCGTCTGCGGGCCGCCCACAATGGCGGGTACTCCGGGGCGGGCCCGGGGAGCGCGAGGGAGGGACGTCGGATGAGCGGAAGGTCCGGGGGCGTGGCGGGGAGCGGACCGGCGGACGGGACCGGGAGCGGGCCGGCCGGCCGCGCGCCGGTCGACGGGGCGGCCGCCGCCCGCCTGCTGGCCGAGCGGGCGCACGCCGGGCTGCGGGCCGGGGGCGCCACGGTGGCCGTCGCGGAGTCGCTGACCGGGGGACTGCTGGCGGCCGCGCTGGTGGACGTCCCCGGGGCGTCCGCGACCTTCCGGGGCTCGGTGACCGCGTACGCGACCGAGCTGAAGGCCTCGGTGCTCGGTGTCGACGAGGGGCTGCTGGACGTCCACGGCGCCGTCCACCCGGTGGTGGCCCGGCAGATGGCCGAGGGCGTGCGCAAGCTGCTCGGCGCGACCTACGGCGTCGCGACGACCGGGGTGGCCGGTCCGGACCCGCAGGACGGGCGGCCGGTGGGCACGGTACACCTGGCGGTCGCCGGTCCGGAGGGAAGTCTGGTCAGTTCGCCCCGGTTGTCGGGAGGGCGTGCCACAATCCGTCACGGGGCGGTGACCGCCGCTCTGGAGCTGCTCGTCGGGCGGCTCCCGTTCGGTACGTCCGCGGGCTGAGCCGCCGTCCGCACGGCTGTCACCACCCGCCCCACCGCTCCCGCACCACCCCGGTCCCCGGCACCCGCCGGGAGCCGCCCGTCAAGATCTCCACCGAACCGAGATCTGCCGAACTGGCGTGCGGGCATCGCGCACCTGGAGGATCGTGTTACATCGGAGGGCCTGGTTGGGCAGAAACCAGGTGGCGAGCGAGTGGCGTGACGGTGGCCGAGTGCCGCCCGGAGGGCACGACGGGGTGCCCGCCGACCCGGGTGCGACACCGAAACAGGGGAGGGGACAGCCTTGCAGCCCAGAGTGAACACGACCATGGTCCCCGCACGCGAAGCGGGCAAGGCGGTACGGTGGGGGCGTGACATCTCGATCCGCAGTCCGAGGAGGGAGGCACCGATGATCCTGCTCCGTCGCCTACTGGGCGATGTACTGCGTCGGCAGCGCCAGCGCCAGGGCCGCACACTCCGCGAGGTGTCGGCGGCCGCCAGGGTTTCGCTCGGATACCTCTCCGAGGTCGAGCGGGGACAGAAGGAGGCCTCCTCGGAGCTGCTCTCCGCCATCTGCGACGCGCTCGACGTCCGGATGTCCGAGGTCATGCGCGAGGTCAGCGACGAACTGTCGCTCGCCGAACTTGCGGCGATGGCCACCCTCTCCGAAGGTGAACTGCTGAGGCCGGTACTCGAACCGGTTCCGCTGCCGGCTCCCGGCACCGACCGGGCGAACCTGTCGCCCAAGGCCGCCGCGATGGACGTGGTCGCCGCCTGACCCGGCCTCGGTACGGGTCCGCTGCGGCCCGGGTCGAGCGAAGGAGGCGGTCGTGCGGAGTGCGGCGGCGACGCGTGCCGGGGCCCGAATACGGTCCCGGCGGATCCTGGCCCTGCTGACGGTGCCGGCGGTGCTCGCCGGCGCATTCGGCTGGTGGGTGCTGACCGGTCGCGGAGAACTCTCCGGCGGCGCGGTGCCGGCACTGCTGGCGGCCGGCGGCTGGGGGCTCGGGCTGATCCCGGTCCACGCCGACTGGCGGGCCACCGGCCCGTCCCGGCGCCGGACGGCCGAACCGGCGGCACACCGCGGAACCGGTCCCCCGGAGGGGTGAGCGGCCGTGGAGGACGAACGAGGGCGGCGGGACCGGACGGTCCCGCCGCCCTCGCCGTGTCCGCGGGCCCGCCCGCCGTTCAGGGGCGCAGCCGCAGCCCGCGGGGCGTGGGGTGGAAGCCGGCCTCCTCCAGGGCCGCGCCGAGCGCCGACCCGAGGGCCGGCTCGCCGTTGGCCCGTTCCACGGTGACGCTGCCGAGCGCCCCGGCCCGGGCGGCCCCGGCCAGCGCGGCGGCCGCCGCGGCCGACGTGGCGCCGTCCTGCGCCCAGGCCAGCAGCGACTTGCCGCCGCGCTCGACGTACAGGCACAGCTCGCCGTCGACCAGGACCACCAGGGCGCCTGCCTTGCGGCCCGGCCGGTGCGTCCGGGCCGCGGCCTCGGCGGCCCCGGCGGGCGGCTCGGGCCAGGGCAGCGCGGCGCCGTAGGCGTTGGCCGGGTCGGCCGCCGCCAGCACCAGCGCCTGCGGCGGTTCGGCGGACGGCGCGGCCGGCCACTCGGTGCCCCGGGCCCGCTCCAGCCGGCCGCTGACCGACCGCAGCCGGTCGGCGGCGCCCTCCATGGCGAACTGGGCGCCGCCCAGCCCCTCGACGAAGTAGCCCCGGCGGGCCCGGCCGCGCTCCTCCATGGCGGCCAGCACCCGGTAGACGCCGGCGAAGCCGCCGGGCACCCGTTCGGCCGCCACCGTGCCCCGGGTGAGTAGGCCGTGCCGGTCCAGCAGGCTCTGGGCCCGGGCGGTGGCCCGGACGGTCGGGTCGGCGGCGAACGGCGGCAGCAGCGACCAGCGCCCGCCGACCGTCGGCGGGCCGCTGCGCAGCGCGCCGCCGGCCCGGCCGAAGGGGCGGCCAGCGCCGCCGTAGCGGCCGCGCGGGGTGGTCCGGGGCGCCCGGTGCGCGGTGGCTCCGGCCGTCCGGCCGGAGCCGAGCACGGCCCGCAGCGGGGCCAGGGTGTCGTTGCTGACGTACCCGGCCCAGACGAGGTCCCACAGGGCCTCGACGAGCTCCGCCTCGGGGGTCTCGGGGAGGTGGGCGGTCAACTGGCGGAAGAACAGCCCGTAGCCGCCGTTCAGCGCCTCCAGCAGTGCGGTGTGCACCGGGGTGAGGGCGGGCGGGACCGGCTCGGGGCGCAGCAGGTGGGCGTTCTCGGCCAGGTGCAGGCTGATCCAGCCGTCCTTGCCGGGCAGCGCGCCGGCGCCGGCCCAGCCGATCTCGCCGGCCGCGGTCAGTTCGTCCAGCAGGCCGGGGGAGTAGTCGGCGAGCCGGGCCGGGAGGATCAGCCTTTCGAGGGCGGAGGCGGGCAGGGCGGTGCCCTGGAGCTGTTCGACGACCCGGAGCAGGCCCTCGGGGCCGCGCAGCCGGTGGCCGGCCAGGTGCTGCCACTGCGGGAGGAAGGCGGCCAGCGCGCGGGGCGGGACCGGTTCGACCTCCTGGCGCAGGGCGGCCAGCGAGCGGCGGCGCAGACGGCGCAGGACGTCGGCGTCGCACCACTCGACGGCGGCGGTGTGGCCGTCGGCGGGCCGGAACTCGCCCTGGACCAGGCGGCCGCCGGCGGTGAGGCGGTGCAGGGTGCCGGCGACCACGGCGGTGCCGAGGCCGAAGCGGGCGGCGGCCTCGGCGGCGGTGAACGGGCCGTGGGTGCGGGCGTGCCGGGCCAGCAGGTCGCCGAGCGGGTCCCTGACCGGTTCGGTGAAGGCCTCGGGGACACCGACCGGGAGCGGGGTGCCGAGGGCATCGCGCAGCCGGCCCGCGTCCTCGACGGCGGCCCAGCGCGGTTCGCCGGCGATCCGGACCCGGATCACCCGGCGGGCGGCCTCCAGTTCGAGCGCCCAGAGCGGTTCGGCGCCGCGGGCGGTGAGCTCGGCCTCGCCGAGCGGCCCGAGCAGGCGCAGGGCGTCGGCGACGCCCTCGGCGTCCCTGATCCGGCGTTCGGGGGTGAGCCGCTGGAGTTCGGCCTCCAGCTCGGCGAGGACCTGCGGGTCGAGCAGTTCGCGCAGTTCGGCCTGGCCGAGGAGTTCGGAGAGCAGCCGGGAGTCGAGCGAGAGGGCGGCGGCGCGGCGTTCGGCGAGGGGGGTGTCGCCCTCGTAGAGGAACTGGGCGACGTAGCCGAAGAGCAGGGAGCGGGCGAACGGGGAGGGCTCAGGGGTGGTGACCTCGACCAGGCGGACGGCGCGGGACTCCAGGTCCCCCATCAGTTCGACCAGGCCGGGCACGTCGAAGACGTCCTGGAGGCACTCGCGGACGGCCTCCAGCACGATCGGGAAGGAGCCGTACTCGGCGGCGACCTCCAGCAGTTGGGCGGCGCGCCGGCGCTGCTGCCAGAGCGGGGTGCGCTTGCCGGGGCTGCGGCGGGGGAGCAGCAGGGCGCGGCCGGCGCACTCGCGGAAGCGGGAGGCGAACAGGGCGGAGCCGCCGACCTGGTCGGTGACCAGCTGTTCGATCTCCTGCGGGTCGAACAGGGCGGCGTCGGCGCCGACCGGGGCGTCGTCCGGGGCCGGTCCGCCGGGGGCGGGTCCGTCGGAGGGCCGGCCGACGGGCGCGCCGAAGTCGAAGTCGGGGGAGAGGAGGTCCGCGTCGGGCAGGCGGAGCACGATGCCGTCGTCGGCGTGCATGACCTGCGGGTCGAGGCCGTGCTTCTCGCGCAGCCGGGCGGCGAGGGCGAGGGCCCAGGGGGCGTGCACCTGGGCGCCGAAGGGGGAGTGCACGACGATCCGCCAGTCGCCCAGTTCGTCGCGGAAGCGTTCGACCACGATGGTGCGGTCGTCGGGGAGGTGGCCGCAGGCGGCGCGCTGCTCGGCGAGGTAGTCGAGCAGGTTGCCGGCGGCCCAGTCGTCCAGGCCGGCCCGTTTGAGCCGGGCGGTGGCGGCCTCCGGGTCGAGGGCGCCGAGTTCGCGGGTGAAGGCGCCCAGAGCGCGGCCGAGTTCGAGGGGGCGGCCGAGGGAGTCGCCCTTCCAGAACGGGAGCCGGCCGGGGACGCCGGGGGCGGGGGTGACCATCACCTTGTCGTGGGTGATGTCCTCGATCCGCCAGGAGGTGGTGCCCAGGGTGAAGACGTCGCCGACCCGGGACTCGTAGACCATCTCCTCGTCGAGCTCCCCCACGCGCCGGCCGCCGGAGCCCTTCCGGTCGGGCTTCGGGCCGGACTCGGCGGTGCCGGCGATGAAGACGCCGAACAGGCCGCGGTCGGGGATGGTGCCGCCGGAGGTGACGGCGAGCCGCTGCGCGCCGGGGCGGCCGGTGACGGTGCCCGCCACCCGGTCCCAGACGAGGCGGGGGCGCAGCTCGGCGAAGGCGTCCGAGGGGTAGCGGCCGGCCAGCATGTCGAGCACGGCGTCGAAGGCGGACTGCGGGAGGGTGGCGAACGGCGCGGCCCGGCGGACCACGGCGAGCAGGTCGTCGACCTGCCAGGTGTCCAGGGCGGTCATCGCGACCAGCTGCTGGGCGAGGACGTCCAGCGGGTTGCGCGGGACGCGCAGCGCCTCGATCCGGCCGGCCCGCATCCGCTCGGTGACCACGGCGGACTGCACGAGGTCGCCCCGGTACTTGGGGAAGACGACGCCGGTGGAGACCGCGCCGACCTGGTGGCCGGCCCGGCCGACCCGCTGGAGGCCGGAGGCGACCGAGGGCGGGGACTCGACCTGGACCACGAGTTCGACGGCGCCCATGTCGATGCCGAGCTCCAGGCTGGAGGTGGCGACCACGGCGGGCAGCCGGCCGGCCTTGAGCTCCTCCTCGACCAGGGCCCGCTGCTCCTTGGAGACCGAGCCGTGGTGGGCGCGGGCGATCACCGGCGGGGCGCCGAGGGCGGCGCCGGATCCGCCCATCAGCAGGGCGGGGCCGTGCGCCTCGGGCAGCGGGGCGCCGGCGGCGCGTTCGAGGGCGATCTCGTTCAGCCGGTTGCAGAGCCGCTCGGCGAGACGGCGGGAGTTGGCGAAGACGATGGTCGAGCGGTGGGCCTGGACGAGGTCGACGATGCGTTCCTCGACGTGCGGCCAGACGGAGTTCCGGCGCTGCGGGTCGTTCTCGGCGGCGCCGTCCGCGGCGGGGGCGGCGGGCAGGTCGTCGAGGTCCGGGACGGGGACCACCACGGAGAGGTCGAACTCCTTGGCGGCGGGCGGCTGGACCACCTCGGCGCCGCGTCCGGGGCTGAGGAAGCGGGCCACCTCCTCGACCGGGCGGACGGTGGCGGACAGGCCGATCCGGCGGGCCGGGCGGTCGAGCAGCTCGTCCAGCCGCTCCAGGGAGAGCGCGAGGTGGGCGCCGCGCTTGGTGCCGGCGACGGCGTGCACCTCGTCGAGGATCACCGTGTCGACGCCGCGCAGCGCCTCGCGGGAGGCGGAGGTGAGCAGTAGGAAGAGCGACTCGGGGGTGGTGATCAGGATGTCCGGCGGGTGGGTGGCGAAGCGGCGGCGGTCGGCGGCCGGGGTGTCGCCGGAGCGGATGCCGACCCGGACGTCCGGCTCGGGCAGGCCGAGCCGGACGGAGGCCTGCCGCAGGCCGGCCAGCGGGGCGCGGAGGTTGCGTTCGACGTCGACCGCGAGGGCCTTGAGCGGGGAGATGTAGAGCACCCGGCAGCGGCGCCCGGGTTCGGCGGGGGGCGGGGTGCTGCTGAGCCGGTCCAGGGCGGACAGGAAGGCCGCGAGGGTCTTGCCGGAGCCGGTGGGGGCGACCACGAGGACGTCGGTGTCCCGGGCGATGGCGCGCCAGGCCTCGGCCTGGGCGGTGGTGGGCGCGGAGAAGGCGCCCGTGAACCAGGCCCGGGTGGCGGGGGCGAAGCCGGCCAGCGGGTCGGCCGGGGTCGGGGTCGGGTGCTCGGTCGCCATGCCTCCCATGGTGCCGGGTGGCACCGACAACACGGCGGGTGCGGCGGGCGCGGGGCGGGTCGGCGGCCGTTCGGGGCAACCGGGAAGGCGGGCCGAACAAGCGGATCATATGGTGATGATTCGGACATTGTGATGCCTCTGTGAGGACCAGCCCTCCCGCGGCGGGCCGCCCCGGCGCGGCCGCCGGGACCGACGAGCGGAGACCGTGCCATGGCGCAGGCGGACCCGTCCGGCCGCGGTCCCGCCCCGGTCCCCGTCCGGGTGGCCGGTCCGGCCCGGCGCCGCGGTGGCCGGGGCCCGTTCCGGGCGCTGCTCGCGATGCTGCTCACCGCGCTGGTCGTCGGCGGCGCCGTGCCGTACGTCGCCGGGCCGGGGCGCGCCTACCTCAGCTACCTGGTGCTCGCCGACCGGGCCGACGCCGACGGGGCCGGCCTGGCGGCGGCCGTGGCCCGGGCGGCCGGCGGGCAGGTCGTCCAGGAGTACCCGCAGATCGGGGTGGTGCTCGCCTACGCCGCCGGAGGCTTCGCGGAGAAGGTCCGCGGCCGCCCCGGGGTGGCCGCGGTCGGTGCCACCCGCACCGCGCCGGTGCCCGGCCCGCCCCGGGCGGTGGACGGCGCGGGCGACTTCCGGGCCGCACCGGGGGGTGCGGACCGGGCGGGCGGCGACGGCGCCGCGGGTGCGGACGGCGCGAGCGACGCCACCGTCCCCGACCCCGGTGAACGCGACGCCTGGAACCTCGCCCTGCTCGGCTCCGGGGGCGGTTCCGTCGCCGGCTCCGGGGGCGCCGCCGACGCCGGTCCCACCGGGGCGGGCCCGGCGCTCCCGGGCGCCGACGCCCTGCACCGGGTGCTGGTCGCCGTCCTCGACTCCGGGGTCGACGACACCCACCCCGACCTGCGGGCCGCCGTCGACCCGAAGAGCTCCGCCTCCTGCGCCGACGGCCGCCCCGACGCCCGCACCGGCTCCTGGCGCCCCGACGCCGGGGTCGGCGAGAGCGGCCACGGCACCCACGTCGCCGGGATCGTCGGTGCCGCCCGGGACGGCCGCGGCGTCAGCGGGGTCGCGCCCGGCGTGCGGATCGCCGCCGTACGGCTGCTCGGCCCGCTCGGCCAGTACTACGCCGAGAACATCGTCTGCGGCATGCTCTGGGCCGCCGACCACGGCGCCCGGGCGATCAACAACAGCTACTTCGCCGACCCCTGGAAGTACAACTGCCCCGACGACCCCGACCAGGCCGCGCTGGCCGCCGCCGTCGGCCGGGCCGTCGGGTACGCCCGCGGGCGCGGTGCGGTGGTGGTCGCCTCGGCGGGCAACGACGCGCAGGACCTCGGTGCGGCCCGTCCCGACGAACGCAGCCCCAACGACCGCACCGCCGGCCCGCCGCAGTCCCGCCACCTCGACCCCGGGTGCCTCCGGCTGCCCGGCGAGCTGCCCGGGGTGGTCACGGTGACCGCCGTCGACCGCGACGGCCGCCCGTCCGCCTACACCAACCACGGGCGCGGCCGGGTCTCGCTGGCCGCTCCCGGCGGGGACCCGGACGGCGGGGCCGAGGGGGCGGTGGTCTCCGACTGGCCCGACGGCCGGTACGCCGCGCTGGCCGGCACCTCGATGGCCGCCGCGCACGTCACCGGGGCGGTCGCGGTGGCCGCCGCGCTGCACCCGGACTGGGACTCCGACCGGCTCGCCGCGCTGCTGGCCACCACCGCGTCCGCCGGGTGCCGGCCCGGTCCGCACGTCTGCGGGGACCGCGAGTACTACGGCGCGGGCGCGCTCGCCCTGCCGCGCTGACCGGGCGGGCGAGGGCGGTCCGGGACGGGAGCGGCCCGGGGGGCGGGCCGCGCGCACCCGGGCGGGGGCGGCCGGGAAAACCGGGTGACGGGCCGGGGCGGCCGGGCGAGGATCGGGGGATGGACGTCCACCTCACCACCGAGCGGCTGGTGCTGCGCCGCTTCACCCCCGACGACGTGGACGCGCTGGTCGAGCTGGACTCCGACCCGGAGGTGACGCGCTACCTCACCGGCGGACGCGCCACCCCGCGCGCCGTCGTCGAGGACACCCTGCTGCCGCTCTACTTCGACCACTACCGCCGGTACGGCGGCGAGCTGGGCTGGTGGGCCGCCGAGGAGCGGGCGGGCGGGGCCTTCCTCGGGTGGTTCGAGTTCCGGCCCCCGGACGGCGACCGGGCCGAGGCCGAGCTGGGCTACCGGCTGCGCCGCGCGGCCTGGGGGCGCGGCTACGCCACCGAGGGCGCCCGGGCGCTGATCCACCGGGGCTTCACCCGGCTCGGCGTCGAGCGGGTGGTGGCCTGGACGATGGCGGTCAACCACGGCTCCCGGCGGGTGATGGAGAAGGCCGGGCTGTCGTACGTGCGGACCGTCCACGAGGACTGGCCGGAGCCGATCCCGGGCAGCGAGCACGGTGAGGTCGAGTACGCGCTGACCGCCCCCGGCCGGCCGCGGCCGCCGCGGTAGGCCGGCGGTCCGGGATACTGGGGGCATGAGGCTGACGGAGTTCTGGCGGCGGATGTACGAGCACTTCGGCGAGGCGTACGCGGAGTCCTTCGCGAGCGACCACGTGATGAGCGAGCTGGGCGGACGGACGGTCCGCCAGGTGCTGGACGCGGGCTGGGAGGCCAAGGACGTCTGGCGGGTGGTCTGCGAGACCCAGGGCGTCCCCGCGCTGCTCCGCTGACCCGTGGCGCCGGCCGCGCGGCGGGACCCGCCACCGGCCGGCCGCCGGGCCCGGCCCGGCCCCGGCCGCCGCCCGACGGGCTCCGCCCGATGCTCGAACGCGCGTGGGGCATGGGTAAGACTGTGCGGGTGGCAAGCAGTGCAGAACAGCAGAATTCGGACAGGTCGGCGCAGGTCGCCGACGAGGCCGCGGGCCCTAAGCCCGCCTCCCCGCCCGCCCCGCCCTCGGGGCCCGCGCAGCCCCGCACCGCGGGTGACGGCCTGTGGGGTTCCGGGATGCCGCGCTGGCTGCCCCGGGCGATGGTGCTCGCGCTGGTCATGGTCGGGCTGTTCCAGCTCGCCGACTGGGCCTTCCACCAGCTGATCGACCTCTTCGTGATGCTGCTCGTCTCCTTCTTCCTGTCGCTGGCGCTGGAGCCCGCGGTGGACCGGATGGCCGCCCGGGGGCTGCGCCGCGGCGTCGGCACCTTCCTGGTCTTCGTCGCGGTGGCGATCGCGGTCGGCGGGTTCCTGACGGCCCTCGGCACCCTGCTGGTCGACCAGGTGGGGAAGATCGCGGGCGACCTCCCGCACCTGCTCGACAACCTGATCGACTGGATCAACCGCACCTTCCACCAGGACCTCTCGCTGGACGAGCTGCAGAAGAAGCTGCTCAAGGACTCCGGCGCGATCGAGAACTACGCCCAGCAGGCCGCGGACAACGTGTGGGGGGTCTCCTCGACCCTGATCGGCGGGCTGTTCCAGGCGTTCACCGTCGGCCTCTTCACCTTCTACTTCACCGCCGACGGGCCGCGGGTGCGGCGGACCGTCTGTTCGATGCTGCCGCCCGCCAAGCAGGCCGAGGTGCTGCGGGCCTGGGAGATCGCGCTGGCCAAGACCGGCGGCTACCTCTACTCCCGGGCGCTGCTCGCGGTGGCCTCCTCGCTCGCGCACTGGGTGATGTTCGCGCTGCTGGACATCCCCTACGCGGCCGCGCTGGCGGTCTGGGTCGGCGTCATGTCGCAGTTCGTGCCGACCATCGGGACCTATCTGGCGGGTGCGCTGCCGGTGCTGGTGGCGCTCACCACCGCCGAGCCGGTGGACGCGCTCTGGGTGCTGGTGTTCGTGGTGGTCTACCAGCAGATCGAGAACTACCTGCTGCACCCGCGGATCACCGCGAAGACGGTGGACGTGCACCCGGCGGTGGCGTTCGGCTCGGTGATCGCGGGCGCGGCGCTGCTCGGCGCGGTCGGCGCGCTGATCGCGATCCCGGCGGCGGCCACCCTGCAGGGCTTCGTCGGCACCTACGTGCGCCGCTACGAGGTCACCGACCCGCGGGTGGACCGCGGCGAGCAGCGCCGGCGGCGGCGGGCGCTGCGCAGGGAGGCGGCGCGGCGGCTGCGGCGGATGGTCGGCGGGGGGCCGGACGACAAGTAGGCCGAACGGGCGGGCTTGATTCGAACACTTGTTCTCTGTACTGTCCGGCGCAGAGTTTTCCCCAGGCAGAGCCCGGTCGGGGCCGATTGTCGGTGGGACGCGCTAGCGTCGAGAACGATGAAGCGCACAGCACAGAACCCGAGGGTGGAAGCCATGGCAGGTACGGACCGCGAGAAGGCCCTGGAAACGGCGCTCGCCCAGATCGAGCGGCAGTTCGGCAAGGGCTCGGTGATGCGCCTCGGCGAGAAGGCCAACGAGCCGATCGAGGTGATCTCCACCGGGTCCACCGCGCTCGACGTCGCCCTCGGGGTCGGCGGCATCCCGCGCGGCCGGGTGATCGAGATCTACGGCCCCGAGTCCTCCGGCAAGACCACGCTGACCCTGCACCTGGCGGCCAACGCCCAGCGGGCCGGCGGCACGGTCGCCTTCGTCGACGCGGAGCACGCGCTCGACCCGGAGTACGCCAAGAAGCTCGGCGTGGACACCGACGCCCTGCTGGTCAGCCAGCCGGACACCGGTGAGCAGGCCCTGGAGATCACCGACATGCTGATCCGCTCCGGCGCGATCGACCTGGTGATCATCGACTCCGTGGCGGCGCTGGTCCCGCGCGCGGAGATCGAGGGCGAGATGGGCGACTCGCACGTCGGTCTGCAGGCCCGTCTGATGAGCCAGGCGCTGCGGAAGATCGCCGGTGCGCTGAACCAGTCGAACACCACCGCGATCTTCATCAACCAGCTCCGCGAGAAGATCGGCGTGATGTTCGGCTCGCCGGAGACCACCACCGGTGGCCGGGCGCTGAAGTTCTACGCCTCGGTCCGGCTGGACATCCGCCGGATCGAGACCCTGAAGGACGGCACCGAGGCGGTCGGCAACCGCACCCGCGTGAAGGTCGTCAAGAACAAGGTCGCCGCTCCGTTCAAGCAGGCCGAGTTCGACATCCTCTACGGCGTGGGCATCAGCCGCGAGGGCGGCCTGATCGACATGGGCGTGGAGCACGGCTTCATCCGCAAGTCGGGTGCCTGGTACACCTACGAGGGCGACCAGCTCGGCCAGGGCAAGGAGAACGCCCGCAACTTCCTGCGGGACAACCCGCAGCTGGCCGACGAGATCGAGCGGAAGATCAAGAGCAAGCTGGGCATCGGCCCGAAGGTGGAGGAGCCGGCCGCGGTCGACGCGGCGGCGGCCGGTGCCGCCGGCGCCGCCGAGGGTGCCGCCAAGCCGATCACCGCGACCGCCGCCAAGACGGCCGCGGCGAAGAAGACGGCGGCGGCCGCCAAGGCCTGAGCCGTTGACGCAGCACAGCGGGCCGGTCGGCCCGGAGGACGACGAGTACGGGCCGCCGGACTGGTTCGCGGCCGTGGCCGAGCCGCAGCCGGAGCCGGATCCCGGTTCGGAACCGGGGCCCGGCCGGGCGCGCCGGTCCGGGAGGGCCGCCGGGTCGGCGCGCGCCCGGAGCACGCGGCGGTCAGCGGTGGAGCCGGCCGAGGTGGGCGAGCTGGGGCTCGTCTCCGCCTCCGAGCTGCCCGCGGGGCGGCGGCGCCGTCGCTCGGCGCTGGCCGAGGAGCGTCACCCCTCCCGGCCGGACGGCGGGGAGGAACCGGGCACCGGGGCGGGGGCGGCCGGTCACGGGGGTGCGGCCGCCCTCGCCCCGGCGTTCCCGGGCGAGGGGTCCCGGCGCCGGTCCGGTCGCACCGGACCGTCCGGCCGCTCCCGGCGGGGAGGCGCCCCCGCGGGCGCGGAGCACGACGGCGACGGGCCGGAGGACGCCACCGGGCAGGCCTCGGGCCGGGCGTCCCGGCGCTCCGGGGCCGAGGAGCAGAGCGACCCGGAGACCCGGGCGCGGGACATCTGCCTGCGTCTGCTCACCGGCGCGGCCAAGACCCGCAAGCAGCTCGCCGACGCCCTGCGCAAGCGGGAGATCCCGGACGAGGTCGCCGAGGAGGTGCTGACCCGGCTGGAGGAGGTCGGGCTGATCGACGACGCCGCCTTCGCCCGGGCCTGGGTGGAGTCCCGGCACAGCGTGCGGGGCCTGTCCCGGCGGGCGCTCGCCCAGGAGCTGCGGACGAAGGGGGTCACCGGAGAGCTCGCCGAGCAGGCCCTCGCCCAGCTCGACCCGGACGACGAGACCGAGGCGGCCAGGGCCCTGGTCGAGCGCAGGCTCCGGACCACCCGGGGCCTGGAACGGCAGACCCGGACCCGCCGGCTGGTCGGGATGCTCGCCCGCCGCGGCTACTCCGAAGGGCTGGCCTTCCGGGTGGTGCGGGAGGCGCTCGACGAGGAGGAGTGCTCCGGCGACGACGGGGACCCCGGGTTCGGGGACGACGGTTTCGAGGACTGAGGCCGCCGCGGACCGCCGTCCGTCCGCGGTCGCGGCCCCGGCCGGGCGGTCGGCCCGACATGCCGTTCCCGCGCCGAACAGTTACCCGAAGGTTGGTCAACTACCTGGCCAGTCTTGACCGTTTCGTAACCCGCGCTTAGCCTCGCACTCAGTGCGGGAGCACGTCGATCATCCCTCGGCCGCCCCCGGCCGCACTCCCGGCATGCCCGTGACCGGGCGGTTCCGGGCCGGCCGCACGACGGTTCCGGGCGGGGTGCCGCGGCGGGACGGGGAGTGGGCAGCATGAGGATCGCGGTGAGCGCCGGATCGGCCGCCTCCCTGGTGGCGGTGGTGCTGTTGGCGGCCCTGGCGGCGGCCTGGCTGGCCGCCCGGCGGTTCCGGAGCGCACAGCGCCGGGCCGCCGCCGAGGCCGAGCGGGCCCGCCGGCAGGGCGAGCGGCAGGCCGACCGGCTGCGCGCCGAACTCGACCGGCGCGAGGAGTGGTTGACCGGGGAGCTCGACCGGCTGCGCAGCCGCGAGGGCGAACTGGCCGAGCGGACGGCCGAGGTGACGCGTGCCAGGGGCGAGGCGGAGGATCTGGTCCGGCGCCGGGCGGCCGAACTGGAGCGGACCGCGGGGCTCTCCGCGGAACAGGCCCGCGCCGAACTGGTCCGGGCGGCCGAGTCGCAGGCCCGGCGGGAGGCGGCGGTCACGGTCCGGGAGATCGAGCGGGCCGCCCGCGAGGAGGGCGAGCAGCGGGCCCGGGGCATCGTGGCCGGGGCGATCCAGCGGCTGGCCGCCGAGCAGACCGCCGAGACCGCGGTGTCGGTGTTCCGGCTGCCCAACGAGGAGATGAAGGGCCGGGTGATCGGCCGCGAGGGCCGCAACATCCGGAGCTTCGAGGCCGTCACCGGCGTCAATCTGATCATCGACGAGACCCCGGCGGTGGTCCAGCTCTCCTGCTTCGACCCGGTCCGCCGGGAGACCGCCCGGCTCACCCTGGAGCAGCTGGTCGAGGACGGCCGGATCCACCCGCTGCGGATCGAGCACGTCCACGAGCGCAGCCGCGCGGAGGTCGAGCGCCGCTGCGTCCGGGCCGGTGAGGACGCGCTGCTCGCCGTCCGGGTCGGCGGTGTGCACCCGGAACTGGTCCGCACCCTCGGCACCCTGCGCTACCGGGCCTCCTACGGGCAGAACGTGCTCGGTCACCTGGTGGAGTCGGCGCACCTGGCCGGGATGATGGCCGCCGAGCTCGGGGTGGACCCGGAGCCGGTGCGGCGGGCGGCGCTGCTGCACGACATCGGCAAGGCGCTGACCCACGAGGTCGAGGGCAGTCACGCGGCGATCGGCGCGGACTTCGCCCGGCGGCACGGGGAGTCGGCGGACATCGTGCACGCGATCGCCGCGCACCACGGCGAGGTGGAGCCGCAGACGGTGGAGGCGGTGCTGACCCAGGCCGCCGACGCCTGCTCGGGCGGGCGGCCGGGGGCCCGCAAGGAGTCGCTGGAGGCGTACGTGCGGCGGCTGGAGCGCCTGGAGGAGATCGCCCGGTCGCACGACGGGGTGGCCAACGTCTACGCGATGCAGGCCGGCCGTGAGGTCCGGGTGATGGTCCGGCCGGAGCAGGTGGACGACCTCGGGGCGCAGGTGATCGCCCGGGAGGTCGCCAAGCAGGTCGCCGAGGAGCTGACCTACCCGGGGCAGATCCGGGTCACGGTGGTCCGGGAGAGCCGGGTCACCGAGGTCGCCCGGTAGGGCCCTCCGGTCCCCGCCGCCCGCTGGACCGCCGGCCCCGCCGCCGTCGGGCTCAGCCGCCCTCGGAGCCCGGGACGCCGGCCGGCTGGGCGGCCGGCGGCGCCGGCTCCCCGTCCTGCTCCGCCCCGGAGCCGCCCGCGAGCGAGGCCGGGCCGCCCCGGGCCCGGTCGGCCAGCGCCTGGAGGTCCTCGGCGGCCGCGCCCTGGGTGACCCCGACGAGGTGGCCGTCGGGCCGGATCAGCAGCACGGTGTGCGGGCCGGCGCCGGGATAGGCCTCGGTCACCAGGACCTCGGCCGGGACCGGCAGCGCGGCCGCGACCTCGGCCAGCCGGGGCATCAGCCCGGCGCCCAGCCAGTGCTCCGCCGACCAGACGGCGGTGCCGGGCGCGACCAGCAGCAGCAGGAAGTCCGCGCCGAGCCGGGCGTGCAGCCGGTCCGGGGTGCCGTCGGTGGCCAGCACCGGCAGGTCCGGGACGAGCACACCGGGCGCGGTGGCCGGCAGCAGTTCGCTGAGCGAGGTGGTGCCGCGGGTGCCGCGCTGCACCGGGACCCGCCCGGGCACGCCGGAGGGGGCGGCCGGGTAGGCGGGGGCGCCGCCGAAGTGGCCGGTGCCGAGGTGGCCGTCGGCGAGCATCGGCGCGTGCTTGCGGAACGAGCCGGTGATCAGCGAGCGCCTGGTCTGCGCCCAGCCGCGCAGCGGGCGCAGCAGCGGCATGGCCTGGTCGACGGCGCGCAGCCGGGCGCCGACCGCGCCGCGCCGCTCGGCCTCGTAGCCGTCGAGCAGGGAGCCGCCGGGCTGCGGGCCGCCGGAGTGGAGGTGCCAGGCGAGGGCGAGCCGCCAGGCCAGGTTGTCGGCGTCGCGCAGGCCGTCGGCGAGGTTCTGCATGCCGAGCGCGCCGTGCAGGTGGGCGGCGTCGCCGGCCAGGAAGCAGCGGCCGACCCGGAACCGGGCGGCCAGCCGCTGCTGGTTGGTGTGGTCGGCGGCGGCGAGCAGGTCGAACTTCGGGAGTTCGCCGCACCAGCCGGTGAGGGTGGAGGTGACCCGGGTGAGCAGGGTGTCGCCGGTGACGATGCCGGGCCAGGTGGCGTGCGGGTCGACCGGCTCGGTGGGCGCCGGCCGGCCGGGGGGCAGCCGCCAGTCGAGCCGCCAGACGCCGTCCGGCAGCGGGCGGGCGGTGGCCTCGCGGTCGCCGCGCCACGGCGGCTCGCGGTGCAGCCGGGGCTCGGTGAACGGCAGGTCGACCCGGACGGTGGCGATGGCGCTGCGGTCGACGGCGGGCCGGCCGGGGAAACGGACCTTCAGCAGTTTGCGGACGGCCGAGCGGGCGCCGTCGCAGCCGACCAGGTGGCTGCCGCGCCACCAGGTCTCGGTGCCGTCCTTCGGGTTGCGGGTGAGGACGCTGACACCGTCGCGGTCCTGTTCGAGCCGGACGACCCGGCTGAACGGGACCGTCCGGACCAGCGGGGTGCCGGTGAGGGCGTCCCGCAGGCCGCGCTGCAGGCGGTGCTGGGGCAGGTGCAGGACGGGGGTGTCGGCGAGGTCGAGCCGGAGCACCTCCTGGCGGCGGCGCCAGACGGCGAAGGCCTCCCAGCGGGCGGCGTCGGAGACCGCCCGGGCGTATCCGATCCGGGTCAGGAAGGCGGCGGTGTCGGCGCCGAGGACGACGCTGCGCGGGCTCTCGGGGGAGAGCCCGGAGCCCTCGTCGAGGACGACGGTCGGCACCTCGTGCCGGGCGAGCGCGAGGGCCAGGGCGAGGCCTACCGGCCCGGCCCCGACCACGATCACCGGGTCCATGCCGGGCCCTCCGGCTCCGGGCGGACGCCGCGGAACCCGGAGCATGGGTCGGCCGTGAGGCTGCCGTCATATGCCGCGTGGATGCTCCCGGATGGTGTCACGAACAGCAATGCAACAGTTCACCTGCGTGTCCGTCAAGCAGCAGCCGAAGTGCGCCGGTTCGCGCCGCCCCGGCCGCGTGCCTCGATCCACCGGGCGAGCGCGGTGAGCAACAGGCACATCGTGATGTAGACGGGCCCGATCACCAGGACGACCGGGATGTACGGGAAGCCGGCGGCGTTCAGCGGCTGGCTGGCGATGGCCTTACCGACGAACAGCAGCTCGTGGTAGGTGATGATGAAGCCCAGCGAGGTGTCCTTGAGGGTCACCACCAGCTGGCCGATCATCGAGGGCAGCATCGAGCGGACCGCCTGCGGGACGAGGACGGTCAGCATCACCTGGTACTTGAGCATGCCGAGCGCGTAGGCGGCCTCGCCCTGGCCGCGCGGCACGGCGCGCACGCCGGTGCGGATGATCTCCGCCTGCACCGCGCCGTTGTACAGGGTGAGGCCCAGCACCAGCGCCCACATCGGCTGCTTGGCGAAGAAGGCGTAGTAGAGGGCGACGATCAGGATCAGCAGCGGCATCGCCCGGAAGAACTGGACGACGGCGGTGGCCACCCAACGGATCGGCGTGTGGTCGGAGAGCCGCCCGGCGCCGAGCAGCGCGCCCAGGACGAGCGAGAACACCGCCGCCAGCCCGAAGGCCTTCAGGGTGGAGACCAGGCCGTCGACGATCCGCTGCTGGATGGTCGTGTACTGGAAGGCGTCCCACAGCCGGGGGTCGAACTGGCCGTTCCGGTCCAGCGCGGCGAAGACGTACCAGAGCAGGCCGGCGACGCCGAGCAGGGACAGCACCCCGAGGACCCGGTTGCGGGCGCGGGCCCGCGGGCCGGGGGCGTCGTAGAGGACGCCCGGCGCGGCGGAGCGGTCGAACAGGGTGCTCATCGGGCCACCGCCAGTCGGTCTTCGAGGTAGCGGAACAGCAGGGCGACGGCGGCGCTGATCACCAGGTAGGCGCAGGCCACCCAGAAGAAGATCGCGAAGATCGAGTAGCCGCGCTCGGAGAACGTCTGCTGGGTGCTGTAGAGCTCGCTGACGCTGAACGCGCCGGCGATCGCGGAGTTCCTGGGCAGGGCGATGAAGACGCTGCTCATCGGGGCCAGCACGGTGCGGGCGGCCTGCGGCAGGACGATCTGGGTGAGCGTCTGGCCGAAGGTCATGCCGAGGCTGCGGGCCGCCTCGGCCTGACCGAGCGGCACCGTGTTGATGCCGGAGCGCAGCACCTCGCAGACGAACGACGCGGTGTAGGCGCCGAGTGCCAGCACCGCGAAGGCGAGGTGGCCGAAGTGCACGCCGAGCGGCGGGAGGCCGAAGGTCACGGCGAAGAACAGCAGGGTCAGCGGGGTGTTGCGGAAGAGCGTGACCCAGGCGGTGCCGAAGGCCCGCAGCACCGGGACCGGGGAGACCCGGAAGGCCGCCAGCAGGGTGCCCAGCAGCAGGGCGAGCAGTGCGCTGAGCGCGCTCAGCTCGATCGTCTGCAGGAAGCCGTCGCGGAACAGCGCGAAGTTGCCGTCCTCGAACAGGAAGCCCATCCGGCGGCCCTCCTCTCAGGGTTCGTAGACTCGGGGAGCGGGGGGATCAGTAGCGGTCCAGGGCCGGCGGCTGCGGAGCGGCGGAGCCGGAGAGGCCGAGGGTGGCGTCGTAGGCCTTCTTCCAGTCGCCGTTGTCCTGGTGGGCCTTGAGGGCGTCGCTGATCGCGTCGCGCAGCGCCTTGTCGTCCTTGTTCAGGCCGACGCCGTAGTTCTCCTTGGTGAAGGGCTTGCCGACGACCTTGAGTTTGGGCGCGTACTTGGAGGCGTAGCCCTTGAGGATGGCGTCGTCCGTGGTGACCGCGTCGACCTCGCCGGAGGACAGCTTCTCGACGCAGGCCGAGTAGGTGTCGAACTGGGTGATCTTGGGCGAGTACTTCTCGATGTTCTTGATCGAGGTCGAGCCGGTGGCGGTGCAGACGTTCTTGCCGCTGACCGAGTCCGGGCCGGTGATCGCGCCGTTGTCGGCCTTGACCAGCAGGTCCTGGCCGGCGACGTAGTAGGGGCCGGCGAACGAGACGGACTTCTTCCGCTCGTCGTTGATGCTGTAGGTGCCGACGTAGAGGTCGATCTGGCCCTTGGAGATGGCCGGCTCGCGCTGCGAGGAGACCAGGGTCTGCCACTTGATCTGCTGCGGGGCGAAGCCGAGGTCGGCGGCGACCATCTTGGCGATCTCGATGTCGAAGCCGCTGCGGTCGCCGGTGGCGAGGTCCTCCCAGCCGAGGAACGGCTGGTCGGCCTTGGCGCCGATGATCAGCTGGCCGCGCTGGCGGGCGGCGGCGAGCGTCGGCGAGTCCACCTTCACGTCGGTCTTCACGGTGTAGGCGGGCAGCGCGGGGGCGCTGCTGCCGCCGGCCCCGGTGGTGGCGGCGCCGGGGGAGCCGTCCTTGCCGCAGGCGGCGGTGGCGGTGAGCGCGACGGCACAGAGCGCGACGGCGAAGGTGCGACGAGTCCTCATGGGGGTAGCTCTCCTCGGTCTGGGGTCACGGGTCAACCGGGCTCTGGCGAAGGGACGCCGGGGCGGCCGGGCGCGCGGTGGGCACCCTCGCCGCCGGCGGCCGGGAACCGGCCCGGGGGGTCAGTGGTGCAGGATCTTGGAGAGGAAGTCCTTGGCACGGTCGGAGCGCGGCGTGGTGAAGAAGGCCTCCGGGGTGTTCTGCTCGACGATCCGGCCGTCGGCCATGAACAGGACCCGGTTGGCGGCGGAGCGGGCGAAGCCCATCTCGTGGGTGACGACGACCATGGTCATGCCGTCGGCGGCCAGCTGGCGCATGACCTCCAGCACCTCGTTGATCATCTCGGGGTCGAGCGCCGAGGTGGGCTCGTCGAAGAGCATCACCTTGGGGTTCATCGCGAGCGCCCGGGCGATCGCGACGCGCTGCTGCTGGCCGCCGGACAGCTGGGCCGGGTACTTGTCCGCCTGCGCGCCGACGCCGACCCGGTCGAGCAGCAGTTCGGCGGTGCGCACGGCCTCGGGGCGCGCGGTACCGCGCACCTTCACCTGGCCGAGGACCACGTTCTCCAGCACGGTCTTGTGCGCGAACAGGTTGAAGTTCTGGAACACCATGCCGACCTCGGCGCGCAGCCGCGCCAGCGCCCAGCCCTCGGCGGGCAGCGGGTGGCCGTCGATGGTGATCTCGCCGGAGTCGATGGTCTCCAGCCGGTTGATCGTCCGGCACAGCGTGGACTTCCCCGAGCCGGACGGGCCGATCACCACGACCACCTCGCCGCGACGGATCTCCAGGTCGATGTCCTGGAGCACGTGCAGTGCGCCGAAGTGCTTGTTCACGTTCCGCAGGACCACCAGGGGCTCGCCGTCGGCGCGGGAGTCCTTGTCGAGGCTCGGGGTCATCGCGCCGGCTCCCTCGGGTCGGCCCTCGGGCTCTAACTCCCTTGGGCGGCAATGGCGGTAGGAATCCGAGGGCCACGGCCGGCGGAGCCGCGGCCCTCGGTGGGGCGACCTTAGGAGCCCTGACGGTGTCACGTCAGCCGATCTGAGCGGAACTTGAGGATCACGAAACGGCCACACGCCGGGCGGGCCCTGTTCACGTGGGCCCGGGGCGGGCACAGTGACTGCGTCCGACGGCCCCGGCGGCGCGGTGGCGGCGCCCGGGAAGGGGCGGGCCCCGGCCGGCCGAGCCTGGCGCCCGGGCCCTGCCTGGCCCATACTGCGCAGAACCGGGACCTGCCCGGCAGGGGGGCCGTGACGATCGCGCGACGGCTGCGGGAACGACCCCCGGGAGCCGTCCGGAGAGGAGGAAACAGATGCGACTGCTGCTCGTCGAGGACGACGAACGCGTGGCCGCCGCCCTGGTCGCGGTCCTGGGCCGGCACGGTTTCCAGGTCCGGCACGCCCGCAGCGGCCACGAGGCGCTGGACGCCCTGGTGCCGGACGGCAACGAGCCCTACCGGGTGGTCCTGCTCGACCTCGGGCTGCCGGACCGGGACGGTTTCGAGGTCTGCAGCCGGATCCGCGCCGGCAGCGGCGTGCCGGTGATCATGGTGACCGCGCGCGCCGACATACGCTCCCGGATCCACGGCCTCAACCTCGGCGCCGACGACTACGTCACCAAGCCGTACGACATGGGCGAGCTGCTCGCCCGGATCCACGCCGTCTCGCGGCGCGGCACGGCGCCCGCCGCCGTCGCCGTGCCCGCCCCGGACGCCGTCCCCCGGCAGCGCGGCCCGTTGGAGTCCCGCGGCATCGTGATCGACCGCGAACGCCGCCGGGTCAGCGTCGACGGCCGGGACGTGCCGCTCACCCGCAAGGAGTTCGACCTGCTGGCGCTGCTCGCCCAGAGCCCCGGCGTGGTCTACCGCCGGGAGCAGATCTTCAGCGAGGTCTGGCGCAGCGGCTGGGAGGGCAACGGCCGCACCCTGGAGGTGCACATCGGCTCGCTGCGGACCAAGCTCGCCCTGCCCGGCCTGGTCGAGGCCGTCCGGGGCGTCGGCTACCGGCTGATCCCCGAGTGCCCGGCCCCCGCCGCCGAAACCCCGCCCCCGGCCCGCGCGGAGCGCTGACCGCACGTGCGTACCCGCCTGCTCGGGATCCTGCTCGCCCTGATGCTCTGCGTGCTCGCCGCGCTCGGCATGCCGCTCGCCGCGGCGTTCGCGGCCGCCGAGCAGAGCCGGGTGGTCGTCGACCGGCTGGACGACGCCGCCCGGTTCGCCCAGGACCTGCCGACCTCGGGCTTCTCCGGTCTGGAGCTGGCGCTCAAGGGCGATCCGCAGCGGGCCCCCGGCGACCTCAGCCGCCGGCACGCGCTGGACGCCGAGGTGGCGCGCTACCACGAGCTCTACGGGGTGCGGATCGGCATCTTCCAGCGCGACGGCCTGCCGATCGCGGTCGCCCCGCCCGAGTGGCGGCCGCCCTCCGGCGGCTGGGCCGACCAGGCCTTCCAGGAGGCGCTCGACGGCCGGCGCAGTCACAACCCGCCGCAGGTCTGGCCGTGGACGCCGGACCGCACGCTCACCGTCGCGACCCCGGTGGTCCGCGACGGCGACGTGGTCGCGGTGGTGCTCAGCGAGTCCCCGACCGGGGCGCTGCGGGCGCGGGTGCTGCGCAGCTGGCTGGTGATCGGGGCCGGCGAGGCCGCCGCGATGGTGGTCGCGGTGCTGCTCGCGGCCCGGCTGACCGAGTGGGTGCTGCGCCCGGTCCGCACCCTGGACCGGGCCACCCACGACATCGCCACCGGCCGGATGAACGCCCGGGTGGCACCCGGCGGCGGGCCGCCCGAGCTGCAGCGGCTGGCCCGCTCGTTCAACGAGATGGCCGACCACGTGGTGCTCGCCCTGGACCAGCAGAAGGCCTTCGTCGCGGACGCCTCGCACCAGCTGCGCAACCCGCTGGCGGCCCTGCTGCTGCGGGTCGAGGTGCTGGGCCTGGAGCTGCCGGAGGGGCACGACGAGGAACTCGGCGGGGTCCGCGAGGAGGGCGTCCGGCTGGCCCGGGTGCTGGACGACCTGCTCGGGCTGGCCACCGCCGAGCACGCCCGTCCCGAGCCGGAGCCCACCGACCTGTCACTGCTCAGCCTGGAGCGGGTGGACGCCTGGCGGCGGCTGGCCGGGCGGCGCGGGATCGAGCTGGCCTGGGAGGGCCCGGCGCTGGCGCTCGGGATGGCCGATCCGATCGGGTTCGGCAGCGCGCTGGACGCGGTGCTGGACAACGCGCTGAAGTTCGGGCCGGACGGCAGCCGGGTGCGGGTGATGGTCGCGGTGCGGCGCGAGGAGGTCGCGGTGACCGTCTCGGACCAGGGGCCCGGCCTCACCGAGGAGGAGCTGGCCCGGGCCGGCGACCGCTTCTGGCGCAGCCCGCGGCACCAGAACGTGGACGGTTCGGGTCTCGGGCTGTCGATCGCCCGCACCCTGCTCCAGGCGGCCGGGGGCTCGGTGGCCTTCGGCCCGGTGGCGCCGTCCGGCCTCGCCGTCACCCTCGCGGTGCCCCGGGCGGGGCGCAAGCGGGCCCAGCGGGCGGGGGGCGGTCGGGGCTCAGCGGGTCAGGGCTTGACCGAGCGGTAGTAGCGGGCGGCGCCCTCGTGCAGCGGGAGCGGGGCGGTGTAGACGGCGGTGCGCAGGTCGACCAGCTGGGCGGCGTGCACCTGGGCGCCGATCCGGTCGCGGCTGTCGATCACCGCCCGGGTCATGCCCTGCACCAGGCCCTCGTCGACGTCGGCCCGGGTGATCAGCAGGTTCGGCACCGCGACGGTGGGCACCGCGTCCTTGGGGTCGGCGCGCGGGTACGTGCCCTTCGGCATGGTGGCGGCCCGGTAGGCGTCCGTCCCGCCGCCCTCGGCCGAGTGCAGCCGCTCGGCGAGGTCGGCCAGCGGCACGAGCCGGATCCGGACGTGCTCGGACAGCTCGGTGAGCGCACCGGTCGGCAGGCCGCCGGACCAGAAGAACGCGTCCAGTTCGCCGGCCCGCAGCCCGTCGGCCGCGTCGCCGATGCCCAGCGGGACCGGGGTGATGTCGTGGTCCGGGTCCAGCCCGGCCGCGGTCAGCAGCCGCCGGGTGACCAGGTTGACGCCGGAGAGCGGCTGGCCGACGCCCACCCGCAGGCCCCTGAGGTCGGCGGTCCGGTCGACCGGGGAGCCGGCGGGCACGATCAGCTGCAGGTAGTCGTCGTAGAGCCGGGCGATCGCCCGCAGCTTCTCCCGGCCGGGGCCGGTGTACTGGGCCACCGCGTCGGCGGTGGCGATCGCGAAGTCGTCCCGCCCCGAGGTGACCCGGGCGAGGTTGTCGATCGAGCCCTCCGAATTGTCCAGCTCCAGCCGCACCCCCGGCATCGCCTCGGCGAGATGGGTGTCCAGCAGTTGTCCGTACCGGTCGTACACCCCGCCCCGGACACCGGTGGCGAGTCTGGTCGTGCCGCGCGGGTCACCGGGCGAGCGGGCCTCCGACAGCCACCAGCCGCCGAGCCCCGCCACCAGCAGGACCAGGACCAGCACGATCCGCCACAGCGGCCGGCGGGCCGCGGCGCACAGACGGTCGGGGATGCTGGGGGCCATGCAGGGATAGTGCCAGGCCCGCGCGGCGAACGGGAGCCCCGCGCCCGGGCCGGGCCGGAGCGCTCCGGAGGCGAGCGGGCGGACAGCTCCTTCCCCGGTGCCCGTACTCTGGTCGGGTGAGCGGTGACAGCGGATCGAAGAGCTACAAGGTCGTCACGTACGGCTGCCAGATGAACGTCCACGACTCCGAGCGGCTCTCCGGGCTGCTGGAGGACGCGGGGTACGTCAAGGCCGACCGGGACGGCGACCCCGACCTGGTGGTGTTCAACACCTGCGCGGTGCGGGAGAACGCCGACAACAAGCTGTACGGCAACCTCGGGCAGCTGGCCCCGGTCAAGAGCCGTCACCAGGGCATGCAGATCGCCGTCGGCGGCTGCCTGGCGCAGAAGGACCGCGACACCATCGTCCGCAGGGCCCCCTGGGTCGACGTGGTGTTCGGCACCCACAACATCGGCCACCTGCCGGCCCTGCTGGAGCGGGCCGCGGTCGAGCGCCGGGCCCAGGTCGAGATCCTGGAGTCGCTGGAGACCTTCCCCTCGACGCTGCCCACCCGCCGGGAGTCCGCCTACGCCGCGTGGGTCGCGATCTCGGTCGGCTGCAACAACACCTGCACCTTCTGCATCGTCCCCGCGCTGCGCGGCAAGGAGGAGGACCGCCGCCCCGGCGACGTCCTCGCCGAGATCGAGGCGCTGGTCGACGAGGGCGTCATCGAGGTCACCCTGCTCGGCCAGAACGTCAACGCCTACGGGTCCGACCTGGGCGACCGCGAGGCCTTCTCCAAGCTGCTGCGCGCCGCCGGGCGGATCGAGGGCCTGGAGCGGATCCGCTTCACCTCGCCGCACCCGCGCGACTTCACCGACGACGTGATCGCCGCGATGGCCGAGACCCCGAGCGTGATGCACCAGCTGCACATGCCGCTGCAGTCCGGTTCGGACCGCGTGCTCAAGGCGATGCGCCGCTCCTACCGGCAGGAGCGCTTCCTGGGCATCATCCGCAAGGTGCGGGAGGCGATGCCGGACGCGGCGATCTCCACCGACATCATCGTGGGCTTCCCCGGCGAGACCGAGGAGGACTTCGAGGAGACGATGAAGACCGTCCGCGAGGCGCGCTTCACCAACGCCTTCACCTTCCAGTACTCCAAGCGCCCGGGCACCCCGGCCGCCGAGATGGAGGGCCAGGTCCCGAAGGCGGTCGTCCAGGCCCGCTACGACCGGCTGATCGCGCTCCAGGAGGAGATCTCCTGGGAGGAGAACAAGAAGCAGGTCGGCCGCACCCTGGAGATCCTGGTCGCCGAGGGCGAGGGCAAGAAGGACGACCGGACCGACCGGCTCTCCGGCCGCGCCCCGGACAACCGGCTGGTGCACTTCACCCGCCCCGCCGAAACGGTCCGGCCGGGCGACGTGGTCACGGTGGAGATCACCTACGCCGCCCCGCACCACCTGCTGGCCGAGGGCCCGTCGCTCGCCGTACGGCGCACCCCGGCCGGAGACGCCTGGGAGAGGCGCCGGGCACGGCCCGCGGCCAAGCCGGCCGGCGTGATGCTGGGCCTGCCGTCGATCGGCGCGCCGGCGGCGCTGCCGCTCGCGGCCCCGGCGGGCGGCGCCTGCTGCGGGGACTGACCGCCGCCGGAACGGCCTGGCGGGACCCTCCGGTCCCGCCAGGCCGTTCCGCGTTCTTGGTTAGAGTGATCCACATGCTGGTCGCTGCCGCCGTCTGCCCCTGTCCGCCGCTGCTCGTCCCCGAGGTCGCCGCCGGGGCGGCGGCCGAGCTGGAGCCGCTGCGCGCGGCCTGCGACGAGGCCCTCGGGGCGGTGCTCGCGGCCGGACCGGAGCTCCTCGTGGTGGTCGGCACCGGGCCGGGGGCCGAGGTGTGGACCGAGGGCGGGGCCGGCTCGTTCCACCGGTACGGCGTGCCGCTGGTGGCCGCGCTGCCGGGCGGCCGGGCCGAGGGGCCGGAACTGGCGCCCTCGCTGACCGTCGGAGCCTGGCTGCTCGGCCGGGCCGGGACGAACCTGCCGACGCACGCCTGCGCGGTGCCCGCCGACGCGCCCGCCGACCGGATGCTCGGGCTGGGCCAGGGCCTGGCCGGGCTGGCCGACCGGGTCGGGCTGCTGGTGATGGGCGACGGCAGCGCCTGCCGTTCGCTGAAGGCGCCCGGCTACCTGGACGAGCGCGCCGAGGGCTTCGACGCGGAGCTCGCGCGGGCGCTGGGTTCGGCGGACACCGCGGCGCTGGCCGCGCTGGACGCGGGGCTGGCCGCCGAGCTGAAGGCCGAGGGCCGGGCGCCCTGGCAGGTGCTGGCCGGCGCCGCGGAGGGCGCCGGCCTCACCGCGCGGCTGGGCTACCAGGACGCGCCCTACGGCGTCGGGTACCTGGTCGCCGCCTGGAGCTGACCCGTCCGGCCGGGCCGGCCGTTCGGCCGGTCAGCCGGTCGGGCCCGGACCCCCGGGAGTGCCGGGGCCGCCGGGGCCACCAGGGGTCCCGGGCTCGCCGGGCTTGTGCGCGAAGTCGTCCACGGCGTTGCGGGCCTTGCTGGTGCCGTGGTCGATCTTCTCCGTGTACTTGCCCTTGGTGGCCTTGTCGATCGCCCCGCCGGCCTTGTCCACCGCGCTGCCGATCTGGTCGCTGTGCTTGCCGGCGAACTCGCTGGCCTTCTCCTTGAGCTCTCCGGCCTTGCCCTTGAGGTTGTCCATCAGACCCATGACGTTCCACCTTTCGTCGGCTCTCCCTCCTCACAACGTGCGTCAGGGGCGAACCGTTCGCAACGGCACGAGGTGGCCGGAACCGGGCGCAACCGGTCCGGCCCTCCGGGGGACCGCCGGCGCCTGGCAGACTTGACCGGTGAGCAGCCCCACCATCGTCCAGTCCGCCCGCCCCCGCGTCGTCTCGGTCGTCGGCGCGACCGCCGCCGGCAAGTCCGACCTCGCCGTCGCCCTGGCCCGCGCCCTCGGCGGCGAGGTCGTCAACACCGACTCGATGCAGCTCTACCGCGGCATGGACATCGGCACGGCCAAGCTCACGACCGGGGAGCGCGGCGGGATCCCGCACCACCTGCTGGACGTCTGGGACGTCACCGAGGCCGCCAGCGTCGCCGAGTACCAGCGCCTGGCCCGCGCGGAGATCGACCGCCTGCTGGCGGCCGGCCGCACCCCCGTCCTGGTCGGCGGCTCCGGGCTGTACGTCCGGGCGGCGATCGACGAGATGGAGTTCCCGGGCACCGACCCGGCGGTCCGCGCCCGGCTGGAGGAGGAGCTGGAGCGGGTCGGCCCGTACGCGCTGCACGGGCGGCTGGCGGGGCTGGACCCGGCCGCGGCCGAGGCGATCCTGACCTCCAACGGCCGGCGGATCGTCCGGGCCCTGGAGGTCATCGAGATCACCGGGCGGCCGTTCACCGCGAACCTGCCGACCAACACCGCCGTGTACGACGCGGTGCAGATCGGCGTCGCGGTGCCGCGCCCCGAGCTGGACGAGCGGATCACCCTGCGGGTGGACCGGATGTGGCGGGACGGGCTGCTCGACGAGGTGCGGGCGCTGGAGGGACTCGGGCTGCGGGAGGGGCGGACGGCGTCCCGGGCGCTCGGCTACCAGCAGGTGCTCGACCACTTCTCCGGGCTGTGCGGCGAGGACGAGGCACGGGCCGAGACGGTCCGGGCCACCAAGAGGTTCGCCCGCCGGCAGGAGTCCTGGTTCCGCCGGGACGACCGGATCCACTGGCTCGCCCGGCCCGCCGGCACCGATCCGGTGGAGCTGCTCGACCGTTCCCTCGAACTGATCGACCGTCAGGAACCCGCCGTTCGATGAGCGGTTTCCGGCCATCCGGCGGTGCAGTTGCGCGCGCAGACGGGCGTGCAGGACGGCTTGGCGGTCACGACCGGATCACGTGATGGCCACGGATCACCCGTCGGCCCCGGTGCGGCCCGGAACGCCACTCTGGACATGCCATCATCGATGCCATAAGGGTCGGCCAGGCGGGCCGACCGTGCCCGGCCGCGAGTTCCGCACTCGTGTCGAACTGTCAGGGGAGGCCGCGTGTCCACGGGTACCGGCCCCGAAACCGGCCAGAGCGGCAGGTCCGTGAACGGCGGCTCCGGCCGGGGTGGCGCCACGGCGCAGGCCGGCGGCCTCGACGCCTCGACGCTGCCCGACCTTCCGGTGCTGCCCGGTCTCGACGCGCCCACCTCGTACCCGGTCGCGCTGCCCGCCCTCGACACCCGCGCCCCCGTCGGCGCGGTGCAGGAGCGGGAGATCCGCCCGCGCCGCCGGCTCCGCTGGTGGCAGATCCTGCCGATCGCGCTGCTGGCGACCACCGGGTCGCTGATGTTCGCCTTCCCGCTGGCCTTCGGCTCGGCCGGGGCCGGTTCGGCGATGGTCGGGATGCTCGGCCTGCTGCTCACCGCGGCCTCGCTCGGCTGGGGCGCGATGGCGGCCCGGCACGCCGGGTACAAGTGGCCCGGGCTGCCGCGCCGCGGCACCGGCGAGCGGGCCGGGTGGAAGGCGATCGTCGTCTACACCCTGATCGTGCTGGCCGCCTGCGCGCTGGCGCTCTGGCGGGTCGTCCGGCTCTCCGGCCGCTAGGTCCCGGCTCGTCCCGCCTTTCTGCCTGCCCATCCACCCGCTTGCCCGCCCGCCCGCCCGTCCGGCCGCCGAACCGGAGCGCCGGGGTCCGGACCTCCTCGGTACCATCGGGAGGGTGACCGCAACCTCCGCGCAGCCCGTCGGCCTCCCCTTCCTCAAGGGGCACGGCACCCAGAACGACTTCGTCATCGTCCCCGACCCGGACGGCCGGCTGACCATCGGCCCCGAGGCCGTCGCCGCGC
Source organism: Kitasatospora sp. NPDC056327 (assembly GCF_042261735.1). Classification (NCBI taxonomy): domain Bacteria; kingdom Bacillati; phylum Actinomycetota; class Actinomycetes; order Kitasatosporales; family Streptomycetaceae; genus Kitasatospora; species Kitasatospora sp. NPDC056327. The sequence goes on from NZ_JBHJRC010000022.1 coordinate 45,361, forward strand.
TCTGCGACCGCCGCGCCGGTATCGGCGGCGACGGACTGCTGCGCGTGGTGCGGGCCGCCGCCGATCCGGTGGCCGCCGACCAGGCCGACCGCGCCGAGTGGTTCATGGACTACCGCAACTCCGACGGCTCGATCGGCGAGATGTGCGGCAACGGCGTCCGGGTCTTCGCCCGCTACCTGGTCGAGGCCGGGCTGGCGAAGCCGGGCACGCTGCCGGTGGCCACCCGGGCCGGCCTGCGGACCGTGCGGGTCGCCGAGGACGCCGCCGACGGCACGCCCGGCGAGATCACCGTCGACATGGGGCGCGCCCTGCTGCCCGGCCCCGACGGGATCGGGGTGACGGTGGGCGGGCGCAGCTGGCCGGCCCTGAACGTCAACATGGGCAACCCGCACGCGGTCGCCTTCGTGGAGAGCCTGGACCACGCCGGTGAGCTGCTGACCGCGCCGCAGGTCGGCCCCGACGGCGTCTACCCGGAGGGCGTCAACGTCGAGTTCGTGGTGGACCGGGGGCCGCGGCACGTGGCGATGCGGGTGCACGAGCGGGGCTCGGGCGAGACCCGGTCCTGCGGCACCGGCGCCTGCGCCGTCGCGGTGGCCGCGGCCCGCCGGGACGGCGTGGACCCGGCGGTCACCGGCGAGTCCGTGACGTACACCGTGGACGTGCTGGGCGGCCGGCTGACGATCACCGAGCACCCGGACGGCCGGGTGGAGAAGACCGGCCCGGCGGTCGTCGTCGCCCGTGGCGAGCTGGATCCGGCCTGGTCGGAGCTGATCCGCGGGGCCTGACCCGGCGCCGGCCCCGGCCCCGGCATCGCGCCGGGGCCTTCGCGGGCCGGGCGCGGCCGGTCCGCGTTTCCCCAATTCGTACGGGATCGAATCCCCCCGTTCGGGTGATACCCATGACGGACGGGAAGCGGGGCACCGCGGAACGTGCTCTGCTCGGTAGCATGGACCACCGGGTCGGCCCACGCCCCCGGTACCGCTGCCGGAGGTGCCGATGACCATCGAAGCCGGGCAGCCCCTGGCGGGGCAGCCGACGTCCGCACGGCAAGCCGGGCCCAGACGCCCGCTCGGCGGGCTGGGCCGGGCCGCGCTCGGCCGGGCCGGCCGTGCCGCGCTGCTGGCCACCGGCCGTCCGCCGGTGCCCGACGCCCTCGAACCACTGGTCCAGGCGCACCGCCGGCACCATCCGCAGGCGGACCTCGGACTGCTCGGCCGCGCCTACCGGCTGGCCGAGGAGAGCCACCGCGGCCAGAAGCGCAAGAGCGGCGAGCCGTACATCACCCACCCGCTGGCCGTCACCGTGATCCTGGCCCAACTCGGCGCCGGGACGACCACCCTGGTCGCCTCGCTGCTCCACGACACCGTCGAGGACACCGAGTTGACGCTTGACCAGGTGGCCGAGGGCTTCGGGCCCGAAGTCGCCTACCTGGTCGACGGGGTGACCAAACTGGAGAAGGTCGACTTCGGCGCCGCGGCCGAGGCGGAGACCTTCCGCAAGATGCTGGTCGCCACCGGCGACGACGTCCGGGTGATGGTCATCAAGCTGGCCGACCGGCTGCACAACATGCGCACCATCCGGCACATGAAGCCGGCCAGTCAGGTGCGGATCGCCAAGGTCACCCGGGACGTGCTGATCCCGCTGGCCGAGCGGCTCGGCATCCAGGTGCTCAAGGCGGAGCTGGAGGACATCGTCTTCGCCACCCTGCACCCCGAGGAGCACACCCGCACCCGCGCGCTGCTCGGCCGGCACGAGGCCGGACCGGACACCCTGCTGATGCCGTTCGCCCGGGACCTCGGCCGCCAGCTGGCCGAGGCCGGGATCGCCGCCGAGGTCACCGTCCGCCCCCGGCACTGCGTCTCGCTGCACCGGGTGCTGCTCAAGCGGGCCGCCGCCCCCGGGCCGGACGGCAGGCCGCAGGAGCCGCAGCCGGCCGACTTCGGGCGGCTGCTGGTGGTGGTGGAGGAGAACGCCGACTGCTACGCGGTGCTCGGCGAACTGCACACCTGCTGGACGCCGCTGCCCGGCGAGTTCAAGGACTTCGTGGCCGCGCCCAAGTTCAACCTCTACCAGTCGCTCCACACCGCGGTGGCGCTGGCCGGCGGCGAGGTGGTCGAGGTGCTGGTGCGCACCCGCCGGATGCACGAGGTCGCCGAGACCGGGGTGGTCGCGCTGGGGGACCCCGGACAGCCCGGGACGGGCGGCGGCGACCAGGGCCGCGACGAGCTGGACCGCACCGACCCGGCCCGGCCGGGCTGGCTCTCCCGGCTGCTGGAGTGGCAGCAGGAGACCCCGGACCCGGACGCCTTCTGGTCCGCGCTCACCGCCGACCTGGCCGGGGACCGCGAGATCACCGTGGTCACCGAACGTGGTGAAACGCTTCAGCTCCGGGCCGGGGCCACCTGTGTGGACGCCGCCTACCGGCTCGGCGAGGAGACCGGGCACCGGTGCATCGGCGCCCGGGTGAACGGCCGGCTCGTGGTGCTCTCCACCGTCCTGCACGACGGCGACCGGGTGGCCGTCCTCACCGGGGAGGCCGCCGGACCCGACCCCGGCTGGCTGGCGCACGCCCGCACCCCGGCCGCCCGGCTCGCCATCGAGCGCTGGCTGGCGGACCACCCGCCGCGCCGTCCGGTGGTCCGCACCGGCCCGTCCGCCGGCCAGCCCGCGCCGCCCGACCGCCCCGTCGCCGCCGACCGCCCGGAGGCCCCGGTCTCGGTGGACGGAAGGCCCGGGGCGCCGGTGCGGCTGGCCCGCTGCTGCACCCCCGTGCCGCCGGACGCGATCGCGGGCTACCCGGTCCGGGCCGGCGCGGTCACCGTGCACCGGGCCGGCTGTCCGGCGGGGGAGCGGATGCTGGCCGACGGGCGCGGCGCCCTGGAGGTCAGCTGGCGGCCCGGCGGCGCCCCGCAGGCCGGCTACCGGGCCACCCTGCGGGCCGAGGCGCTGAACCGGCCCCGGCTGCTCGCCGACCTCACCGCCGCGATCTCGGGGGAGGGCGTCGGGATCGTCGCGGCCGACGTCGAGCCGCCGCAGGAGCTGCGGGTGCGGCACACCTACACCGTCGAACTGCCCGACCCGGCCGCGCTGGCCGCCGTGCTCCGGGCGATGCTGCGGGTCTCCGGGGTGTACGACGTGGAGCGGCCGCACGCCCCGGCGGGCGGCGGTCCGGGCCGCGCCCCGGCTCCGGCGGCGGGGGCGTCGGCCGAGGCCACGGCGCCGCCGGAGGGAAATGGGGATGACCCGCGCGCACCCGGCGTGCGAACATCGTGGGGAATTCACGGCCGGACCGCGGCGTTGAGCGGGCAGAGGAGTCCCAGCCCGTCCCGCGGCCCCGAGGGGTAGCTCACACCTCGCCCGAGTGGTAGACGGGGCGGCAGCTGGGCAGACTCCCGGCACGACCGTCCGCACGGTCGCGCACAGGCCACCCGATCCAGCAGCCAAAGGACAGAATGACCTCCACGTTCGACACCCGCGACCACGCCGACGCCCCGCGCCGCCTCGACGGTCTGCGGGCGGAAGCCCTCATGGACGAGGACCTCGCGGCCATCGACGAGGACCTCGGCCACCACTACGACGGCGACCAGTACGACCGCAGTGAGCGTGCCGCGCTCCGCCGCATCGCCGGCCTCTCCACCGAACTTGAGGACGTCACCGAGGTCGAGTACCGCCAGCTCCGCCTGGAGCGCGTGGTGCTCGTCGGTGTCTGGACCGACGGGACGCTGGAGGAGGCGGAGAACTCGATGGCCGAGCTCGCCGCGCTGGCCGAGACGGCCGGCTCCGAGGTGCTGGACGGCGTCATCCAGCGCCGCGACAAGCCCGACGCGGCCACCTACATCGGCTCCGGCAAGGCCCAGGAACTGCGCGACATCGTCGCCTCCAGCGGTGCCGACACCGTGGTCTGCGACGGTGAGCTCACCCCGGGCCAGCTGATCCACCTGGAGGACGTGGTCAAGGTCAAGGTCGTCGACCGGACGGCCCTGATCCTGGACATCTTCGCCCAGCACGCCAAGTCCCGCGAGGGCAAGGCGCAGGTCTCGCTCGCGCAGATGCAGTACATGCTGCCGCGCCTGCGCGGCTGGGGTCAGTCGCTCTCCCGGCAGATGGGTGGTGGCGGCTCCGGCTCGTCCGGCGGCGGCATGGCCACCCGTGGTCCGGGTGAGACCAAGATCGAGACCGACCGGCGCCGGATCCGCGAGAAGATGGCGAAGCTCCGCAAGGAGATCGCCGACATGAAGAAGGGCCGCGACACCAAGCGCCAGGAGCGCAGGCGCCACCAGGTGCCGTCGGTGGCCATCGCCGGCTACACCAACGCCGGCAAGTCGTCCCTGCTCAACCGGCTCACCGGCGCGGGCGTGCTGGTGGAGAACGCGCTGTTCGCCACCCTCGACCCGACCGTGCGCCGGGCGCAGACCCCGAGCGGCCGGGTGTACACCCTGGCCGACACCGTCGGATTCGTCCGGCACCTGCCGCACCACCTGGTCGAGGCGTTCCGCTCCACCATGGAGGAGGTCGCCGACGCGGACCTCATCCTGCACGTGGTGGACGGCTCGCACCCCGAGCCGGAGACGCAGCTGGCGGCCGTCCGCGAGGTGGTCGTCTCGGTCGACGCGCAGAACGTGCCGGAGATCGTGGTGATCAACAAGGCCGACGCCGCCGACCCGCTCGTGCTGCAGCGCCTGCTGCGCCGCGAGCCGCACGCCATCGTGGTGTCGGCCCGCACCGGCGCGGGGATCGAGGAGCTGCTCAGGCTCATCGACGACGAGCTGCCGCGCCCGGCCGTCGAGGTGCAGGCGCTGGTCCCGTACACCCAGGGCGCCCTGGTGTCCCGGGTGCACGCCGAGGGCGAGCTGATCTCCGCCGAGCACACCGGTGAGGGCACCCTGCTGCACGCCAAGGTGCCGGCCGAGCTGGCCGCCGAGCTGGAGTACTTCGCGGTGGCGCTGACGCCGCGAGGCTGAGCCGCCGCCGCACGCGGACGGGCCCCGGCCCCCTCCTTCCCGAAGGAGGGGGC
>NZ_JBHJRC010000023.1:0-50325 GCF_042261735.1 Kitasatospora sp. NPDC056327
GTGCCGGAGCCCGGCACCGGCCCGTCGGCGGACACCACCGGGACGGCACCGGGGCGCAGCGGGCTGGGTCCGGCGCCGCGGCCGTCCCCCGAGGAGGCCCCGCGGCCGGCCCGGGAGACGGGCCGGAAGGCGGGCCGGGAGACGGGCGGGGAGACGGGCCGGAAGGCGGGCGGACGGGTCGCCGAGCAGGCCCCCGGGGGGCCGGCCGGACCGAACCCCGCCGCGGAGGAGGTCCCGTCGGTCCGGCGGCAGGACCCGCCGGCGGTGCCTCCCCCGCGGCTCTGGCCGCAGCTGGAGGAGCTGGCGGCGTTCGTGGGCTCGGCGCCGCTGCCGCCCTCGGCGAAGGTCCCGGGACTGCTGGAACGGCTGCGCAGCGCCGGGCCGGGGCCCACCACCGAGCCGATCGTCCACCGCCGGCTGCCGCTGGCGGTGGACGGCTACCTGCGGGCGCTGACCTGGCAGCCGTGGGTGGCGGACGGCGTGGATCCGGTGGCCGAGCTGGCCCGGGTGGTGGACGAGATGGCCGCCATGGTGCCGGTGGCCCGCTGACCGTGCGGACGCCCGCCCCGGCCGGCCGCACGGCGGGTCCGGCCCACGGCGGGGCCACCGCACACCCGAAGCAGTCGGCCCCCCCGGGGGGAGTGGGTCGGCCCCGGTGCGTCCGCCGCCGGCGACCCGGTCAGGCCTCCAGCACGTTGGACAGTTCGAGGCGCCGGCGCACGCCCAGTTTGCGGAAGCTGTTGGTCAGGTGGGTCTCCACGGTCCGCACCGCCAGGTGCAGCATCGCGGCGATCTCGGCGTTGGAGTGCCCGGCCGCGGCGAGCCGACAGATCCGCAGTTCGCTGTCGGTGAGCGCCTCCGCGCCGGCGTGGTCGCCGCGGCCGATCCGCGCGCCGGAGGTGCGCAGCGATTCCAGGGCGGCGGCGCGCTGACGGACGGCGCCGAGCCGTTCGGCGCGCCCGGCGGCCTCGCGCAGGGTGCGGCGGGCGGCGCCGCGCCGGCCGCCGTCGCCGAGCAGCCGGCCGTAGGTGATGAGGGCGGGGATGAGTTCGGTGTCGATCTCGGCGGTGCGCAGCAGGTGCACGGCCTCGGAGGCGAGGTCGAGGCCGTGGCGTCCGCCGGTGGCGGCGGCGAGGACGCGCAGGGCGCGGCCGACGGTGCGGGGGGTGCCCCAGACGCGGGCGAGGCGGAGTTCCTCCTCGGCGAGGGCGACGGCGGGGCCGGGTGCGCCGAGCTGGAGGTGGCATTCGGCGGCGGCGGAGCGCCAGGGGGTGACGATGGGGCTGCGGACCTGGCGTTCGGCCTGGCGGCGGCCGCACTCCAGGAGGTCGGCGAGGGCTTCGGCGGGTTCGCCGGAGGCGAGCCGGAGCAGGCCCCGGGCGTAGAGGTACTCGTTCCACTCCCAGGAGCCCTGGGCGCGGTCGGCGGCGACGGCGCGGGCGAGGCCGTGGGCCTGCCAGAGCCGGCCGGTCTCGACGAGGGCGATGACGGCCTGGGCGACGAGGTGGGCGTTCTGCTGGCCGAGGAGTTCGGCGTAGCGGCCGGGGGAGGTGTCGTCGGCGGCGGGGCGGGGGGCGACGGGGGCCCCGCCGGTCCGCAGGGTGCGGCCGGGGACGGTCGCGGGGAGGTTCGGGACGGTGGCGCGGCCGCCCAGGCCGCGCAACCCGGGCAGTCCGGGCGGTCCCCAGGGGGTGGACTGAAGGAGGGCGGGGGGCGGCGGCGGCAGCGGCGGCGGTACGGCGGGGGCGGCGTCGGGGCCGGGGGCGGTGAGGCCGTAGTCGTCGAGCAGGGCCTGGTACTCGCCGCGCATGATCCTGGTCTCGGCGCGCACGCTGAGCAGGCACTGGTAGCCGGGGTCGAGGGGGCCGCCGCGGTAGTTGGCGAAGCCGCGGGCGGTGATCTCGTCGGCCTGGTCGAGGAGGTCGGCCCACTGGGAGAGGGTGGCGAGGGAGACCAGGAGGTAGGAGCGGCAGAGCGGGTCGACGGGGAAGGCGTCGAGTTCGCGGACGCGTTCGGCGACCTCGGTGGCGGAGAGCAGGCCGCTGGTGGCGTCGAACTCGGTGAGCAGGGCGAAGGCGGGGGGCGCGAGGCGCTGGGGGGTGCGGGCGGCGAGGCGCTGGACGCCCTCGACGACCTGCAGCCAGCTGCGGCCGTCGTGGGCGGCGATCTGGGCGGTGGCGGCCTGGACGGCGTGCAGGACGTCCTCCTGGTCGTCGAAGCGGTGCGCGAGCTCGTCCATGAGTTCGAGGGCGGCGGCGGTGTCGCCGCGGGTGGCGAGGACGGCACCGAGGGTGTTGGCGGCGCGGAAGACGCCTTCGTCGGTCTGCTGGAGGTGGACGGCCTCGGCCAGGTGGCGCAGGCCGACGGTGCGTTCGGCGGGGCCGAGGGTGACTTCGAGGCCACCGAGTTCGGTGAGCAGCGGGCCGCGCAGGCGGTCGCTGAGGGGTTCGGCGAGGACGCGGCGCAGCAGGGCGGTGGCGGCGGTGGGGTGGTCTGCCTCGGCGGCCTGGCGGGCGGCGCGGCGCAGGGCGTCGGCGGCCCAGCGGGGCGTGGGGGCGGGGGTGAGGAGGAGGTGGCCGGCCACGAGCTCGTCGGGGGCGCCGGTGCGGTGGAGGTGTTCGGCGGCCGCGAGGTGGACGTCGGCGCGGTGGCCGGGGGCGTGGCCGGTGAGGACGGCGGCGCCGAGGAGGGGGTGGGCGAGGCGGGGCCAGCGGCCGGGGCCCGGGGTTTCGAGGTGGCGGTGGACGGCGAGGTCGGCGAGCCAGCCGGAGAGCCGGCCGGGGTCGGCGCCGGTGAGGTCGGCGAGCAGCGGGACGAGGTCGAGGGGCGGGGTGCCGGGGGCGGGGACGGTGATGCCGGTGTGGTGTTCGCGCATCCGGGCGAGGACGCGGGCGGCGGTGACGGCGTGGTCGCCGGCGCCGTGCAGCCAGGCGTCGACGGCTTCGGCGAAGGCGCTGCCGGGCAGGGCTCCGCAGTCCTCGGGGAGGGCGTCGGGCAGGCCGCCGGGGTGGCGGCAGGGCCCGTCCGGGTCGGGCCGCCGGGCCGGGAGCGCCTCGGCGACAGGGGCGGGAAGCGCGGCGGGGAACCGGTCCGGGCCGGTGCCGGGGCCGGCTCCGCCGGTCGGCGGACCGGAGGCGGCCCTGGTCGCGGCGTCGAAGGCGGCGAGGTCGGCGAGCAGCGCGGTGAGCAGCAGCGGGTTGCCGCCGCTGGCGCGGGCGCAGTCGGCGGCGAGTCCGGCCGGGAGGCCGGGCCCGAGGTGTTCGCGGGCGAGCCGCACGGCGGCGGGGGTGCTGAGGGGGGCGAGCCGCAGGGTGGTGGCGAGGTCCGGCGGCACGGAGCGGGTGAAGCGGTCCGGTGGGGTGTCCAGGGTGGCCTGCCGGCGTTCGGTGGCGATCAGCAGGGCGGGCAGCCGGTCGATGCGGCGGGCGACCTGGCGCAGCCAGCGGCGGGAGGGCTCGTCGGCGAGGTGGACGTCGTCGACGGCGAGCAGCAGCGGGTGGTGGGTGCCGTGCAGGCGGAGCAGGGACCACAGGGTGGCCTCGGCGGCGTCGGGGTCGGTGCCGGCGGGTGTGCCGGGTGCGCCGCCCCAGGGGGTGTGGCCGTGGGGGCCGACGGGCGCGGGGCCGGTGTCGAAGAGCTGGCGGGCGGCCGCGTAGGGGGTGGCGGTCTCCTCGGCGGAGCAGCGGGCGCGCAGCACGGTGGTGCCGTCGGCGGCGGCGCGGCGGGCGGCCTCGGTGAGCAGCGCGGTGCGGCCGGTGCCGGTGGCGCCGGTGAGCAGCAGGACGTGGCCGGTGCCCAGGCGTGCCGCGGCGGCCCGGTCGGCGATCGTTCTCAGCGGCTCTTCGCGTTCCGCGAGGTGGGTGGACGTCCTGGTGCTCATCCCCGGTTTCCCCTCTCTACCCTTCTGCCCGTCCCGGCCTCCCGTCGGTGTCCGAACGGGCAGTATCCGCCGTTGTACCGGGAAATCGGCTTGACGTGCTAACCACGCGTTACCGGCGAGTCCGGTTCTCGCCGCCGAGGTGCGGTCCCGTGCGGGGTGGCGCGATCGCCCGGTCGGGCGCCGCCCCGGCGCCGTACGGGCAGGCCCGCCGACTTCTCGACCACCTGCGGGCCCGAAAGGGTTGCCCCCGTCTTTCGGCGGGGTCTGCCCGGCGGGTCCGATCTCGTGGTGGACCACGATGGCCGGGGGGCTGCCCCGGCGGGAAACATGGAGGCAGTTTCCGGGGCACGGGCAGCGCTCCCGGATCGCCGTCGTAACGGTCGGCCGTCCCGGGTGGGGCGCAAAGCCCTGAGGTTCGGGGTCCACCGGGTGGCCGGGCCGGCTTTCCCAGAGGGGGCCAGATTTGACTGTTCTGCACACCGAGTACGACCGCCGTGGTACGGCGGTACGGGCCTCGGCGTCCGTCGCGCGGACGGTGCCGCCGCAGCGCCCGGTGGCGTCCCGTGCGGTCGCCGTGGCCGGTCAGGCGTCCGGTGCCGTCGCCGGGGTGGCTGCCCACCCCCAGGCGTCGGCCGCCGGGGCGGTCCGCGGTGCCGCGGGTACGGGCCGGGCGGTCTCCGCCGCGGCCCGCACCTCGACGGTGCCGGTGGCCGTCCAGGCCGCCGACCCGCTCTCCCGGGCGGGGGCGGAGGCGCAGCTGCGCCGCTTCCCCGGGGTCGCCGTGGTGGACCCGACGGGGGCCGCCGCGCCGGGCATGGTCACCGTGCTCGTCGCCGAGTGCGCCGACGCCGCCGCGACCGCGGTGCTGCGCCGGCTGGTGCGCGGCGCCGGGCAGCGGGTGGTGCTGGTGGTCGAGCGCCTGCGCGAGACCGAACTGATGGAGGCCGTCGAGTGCGGGGTGGCCGCGATCCTGTGGCGCCGGGAGGCGACGCCGGAGCGGCTGGGACGGGCCGTGCTGGCCGCGGCCCGGGGCGACGGCGACCTGCCGGCCGACCTCCAGGGCCGGCTGATCGCCCAGGTGGGCCGTTTGCAGCGGTCCGTCCAGGGCATGCCGGGCCAGGCTCCGGCGGGTCTTTCGGAGCGTGAGTCGGACGTGCTGCGACTGGTCGCGGAGGGGTGGGACACCGGGGAGATCGCCGCCCGGCTGTCGTACTCCGAGCGAACGGTCAAGAACGTGCTGCACGGTCTGACCACGCGTCTGCAGTTGCGCAACCGGGCGCACGCGGTGGCCCACGCCGTTCGCGAGGGCTACATCTAGAGGACGTCCGGGCAAGGGGTTCGTTCGTGACACGGGCGGGTGGCGACGGGTGCGGTCGCCACCCGTCCGTGTCACGAACGGGTCGCCAAGATCTCACCTGCCGGAAAGGTCCGGGGGCTATCCATCGGTACGGCTGCGCGGCACACTTCCACTCGCGTACTTCTACGCGCGTCACCATGCCCGTGCGCGCCGTCCCGCCGACGATCTCCGGCGCGGTGACGGCCGTTCCGCAGTCCCCACCCGGGAGAGTCGTCCATGTCCCTGAACCGCCGTGACTTCGTCACCCGGTCCGCCGTCACCGCCGCCGGTGCCGCCCTCGCGAGCGGCGCCCTCGCCGCCACCCCCGCCGCGGCGGCCGGACCGGACGAGGCCCGCGCGAAGGGCCGGAGCAAGCGCCAGGCCTTCACCGTGATGGGCACCACCGACCTGCACGGCCGGGTGCTCAACTGGGACTACTTCACCGACGCCGTCTACGCCGACAAGGCGCACAACGAGGTCGGCCTGGCCAAGATCTCCACCCTCGCCAAGCAGGTCCGCGAGGAGAAGGGCTGGGACCGCTGCCTGCTCATCGACGCCGGTGACACCATCCAGGGCACCCAGCTGACGTACTACTACGCCCGGGTCGAGCCGATCGCCACCGAGGCCGACACCGCGCCCGAGCACCCGATGGCGCTCGCCATGAACACCATGGAGTACACCGCCGCCGCGCTCGGCAACCACGAGTTCAACTACGGCATCGACACCCTGCGCGCCTACGAGGAGCAGCTCGACTTCCCGCTGCTGGGCGCCAACGCGCTGAACGCCCGCAACGAGAAGCCGGCCTTCCCGCCGTACGTGATCCGCAAGCTGAAGCTGGGCAACGGCCCGGCCCTCAAGGTCGGCATCGTCGGCCTGACCAACCCCGGCATCGCGATCTGGGACAAGGCCGTCGTCGCCGGGAGGATGACCTTCCCGGGCATCGTCGAGACGGCGCGGATCTGGGTGCCGAAGGTGCGGGCCGCCGGCGCGGACGTCGTCGTGGTCGCCTGCCACTCCGGCACGGACGAGGCCACCTCCTACGGCGACCAGGTCCCGTGGCCGGAGAACGCCTCGGTCGCGCTGGCCGAGCAGGTCCCCGGCATCGACGCCGTCCTGGTGGGCCACGCGCACAAGGAGATCGCGCAGCGCCTGGTCGTCAACAAGGAGACCGGGAAGACGGTCGTGCTCTCCGAGCCGCTGTGCTGGGGCCAGCGCCTGACCTGCTTCGACTTCGAGGCCGAGTTCGACAAGGGCGCGTGGAAGGTCGTCTCGCTCTACTCCCGGGTGCTGAACTCCAACACCGTCCCGGAGGACCCGGAGATCGTCGGCCTGATGACCGAGCAGCACAGGAAGGTCGTCAGCTACGTCAACCAGGTCATCGGCACCGCGAAGATCGAGCTGTCGATCGCCGAGGCGCCGTTCCGCGACACCCCGATCATCGACCTCATCGGCCGGGTCCAGGCCGACGTGGTCCGCGCCGCGCTGGCCGGCGGCGAGTACGCCCAACTGCCGGTGCTCGCGCAGGCCGCGCCGTTCAACCGCACCGCCCGGATCCCGGCGGGCGAGGTCAAGCTGCGCGACGCGGCCGGCCTGTACATCTACGAGAACACCATGGAGGCCCGGATCCTGACCGGTGCCCAGCTCAAGGACTACCTGGAGTTCTCGGCGAAGTACTACGCACGGCTGGAGCCGGACGCGCCGGTCGACAAGGCCACCCTGACCAACGCGCAGAACACCCCGGACTACAACTACGACGCGCTGTACGGCGTCTCGTACGACATCGACATCGCCCAGCCGGTCGGCTCGCGGATCGTCGGCCTCTCCTTCGAGGGCCGGCCGATCGACCCGGCCGCCCGGTTCGTCCTCGCGGTCAACAACTACCGGGCCAACGGCGGCGGCAACTTCCCGCACGTCGCCGCGGCCCAGAAGGTGTGGGCCAACTCGGACGAGATCCGCAACGCGATGATCTCCTGGGTGAAGGAGAAGGGCGTCATCGACCCGGCCGACTTCCACACCGAGTCGTGGCGCCTGGTCCGGGCGGGCCGCCCGGTCTTCTGACCCGCCGCCCCCACCCGCACCGTGCGCGGGAACGGCCCCGGGGCCCGCGCCCCGGGGCCGTTCGCCTTCCCACCACCGCGCCGGCCGCCGTAGCCTGACGGCATGGCACCCCGCCGCCGGACCGCCCGCGACCGGGACCGGTCCGACCGCGCACCCCTCGACGGGCTGTCGCGCCCGGTGGCGTCCTGGGCCCTGGACGGCCGCCCGCCGCGCGGGGTGCCGGCCGGGTTCGCGGAACCCTGCGCCCGCACCGGGCGGGACCTGCTGCGGGCGGCGGCCACCGGGTCACTGCCACCGGGCCTGCGCTGGCACCTCTCGGTCGACACCGCCGCCGGCCTCCTGCTCGGGCTCGCCTCGGACGCCGGCGGGTTCGCCCGGGACGCGGACCCCGCGCTGCCCGCCGAGCGGCTCACCGCCCGGGTGGCCGGAACCGTGCAGGACCACCTGGCCGGCTACGAGTTCGTGCAGTGGCCGGCCTGTCCGGGGCACACCCACCTGCTGACGCCCGTCCTCTCCGCGGCCGGACAGGCCCGCTGGCGCTGCCGGGCCGACGGGCGCGAGCCGGCCCGGATCGGCGACCTGACCGGCGGCTGAGGCCGGGGTCACCCCAGCCGGACCAGCTCCCCCATCGCCGCGCGCTCCAGGCCCGCCAGCTCGCGCAGCAGGGTGCCCGCCCCGGCCAGCGGTGCCGGGTCCGCCGCCTCCCCCGCCGCCGCGACCAGCCGGGCCACCTCGGTCCAGCCGGCCGCCGCCTCGGCGTAGCGGTCGTGGGCGGTCCGGACGCGGGCGTCGTCCAGCAGCCCGGCGCACTCGGCGAGGAAGTCCCGGTACAGGTTGCGGAACAGCGCGCCGCCGGTGCCGGCCAGCTCCATCATCAGCGCGGCCTGTGGCAGCCGGACGGCCGGGTCGTCGGCCCGGGTCAGCCAGCCCGGCACCAGGCCGGCCGCCCGGTCGATGCCGCGGTGCCCGAGGTTGGCGATCGGCGGGTTCAGGAACGCCGCCGCGCACTCGGCCAGCGCCGGGGCGAGCAGCTCCCGGAGCTCCGGGAGCCGGCCGGCCCGGGTGAGCGTGAAGGAGCGGTTGCGGGCGTTCATCGGGCCGCGTTCGGAGCGCGCCGCCGCGAGCGAGACCAGGCTCGTGGTGACCTCCCCGCCCTGCTGCGCGGTGTCCACCAGGCGGGCGTCGTGCGCGTCGTAGCCGCGCATCGCGACCACGTGCCCGCCGAAGTGCACCTTCGAGGAGAAGTACTCCAGGTGGTAGCTGTCCAGCTGGAGGCCGACGGGGCGCCCGGCGTCGAGTTCGGCCGCCACGTTCTCCCAGGCCCGGCGGGCGGAGCCGGTCTCCCGGACGGTGAGCTCCAGCCCGAGCCGGGCGGCCAGGGTGCGGGTCAGCTCGAACGGCTTGACCCGGCCGCCGAGGAAGGGGAAGTCCATCCCCTTGCCGTCCCAGTAGACGAACGACAGCCCCGCCCCCAGCCCGAAGACCATCGGCTCGGACAGCTCGACGCCCTCGTGGCGCAGCAGCACCCCCAGCGCCGTCGTCTCGCAGTGCCGCCCGCCGGCCCGCTGCCCGCTCATGCCCCGTCCTCCGCCTTCTTCTCGACCCGGACGACCAGTCTGGTCACCCATTCCTCCGCCGGGGCCTCCCCCGGCCCCACCAGGTACGCCTCCCGCGCCGGGGCCAGCAGCACCAGCCCGCGTTCGTGCACGGCCGCCAGCAACGCGTGGTACGCGAGCGGCAGTTGGGTGTACGGCCCGTGGTGCACCGTCTCCAGCACCGGCCCGCCGGGCAGTACCAGCCGCTCCGGGCCGGGCGCACCGGGCGACGGGGCCGACCCCCGCTCCTCGTCCGTCCCGTCCGGCCCGTCCGTCTCGGCGCCGACCGCGATCGGTATGCCCTCGCCCAGGTCCAGCGGGAACAGCCCCCACAGCGGCGGCCGCCAGGCCACGCCCTCCAGCCCCGCGAGCAGCCGGCCGACGCACGCGCCGAGCCGCTCCGCCACCTCGCCCGGCCCGGCCCGGTCCCGGACGAGCGCGAGTCGCCGCTGCGGCTCCAGGCCCTCGGTGATCTCGTAGCCGGGCGGTCCGCCGCCCTCGGCGAGGCGTTCCAGCAGCTGGAGGCGGTCCCGGTCGCGGTCGATCCGCTCGGTGACCCGGTCGCACTCGGCCCGCAGCAGCCGGGCCCGCTCCGGCCCGGCGGCGGCCAGGGTCGCGGCGATCACGGCGAGCGGCACGTCCAGGTCCCGCAGCAGGGCGACGGTGAGCGCGTCGCGGGCCTGGGCCGCGGTGTAGTAGCGGTAGCCGGTGCCGGGGTCGACCCGGGCCGGCGGCAGCAGGCCGGTGTCGTCGTAGTGCCGGAGCTGTTTGACGCTCAGCCGGCAGAGGCGGGCGAAGCGCCCGATGGTGAGGAAGTCGTCCTGGTCTCGCACGGGGCCCATGGTGGACCCTCCCGTTGTGGGAGGGTCCACCCGGTCCGCGTCCGCGGTGCCCCGCCGGGGGCGGCCGGACCGCTCCCCCACCGGGGCGGACGGCGGGCGAGACGCTGGGACATCCTCACGAGACAGCAGGATATTCAGCCGCGCGTGCGGACTCCCTACCGTTGATCACGTCACCGAGAGTCCCCCTTCCGAGAAGGAGCAGTCCCATGCGTGCAGTCGTCCAGAAGTCCTTCGGCGGCCCCGAGGTCCTGGAGCTCGTCGAGACCGAGCGGCCCGTCCCGCGCGGCGGCGAGGTCCTCGTCCGCGTCCACGCCAGCGGCGTCAACCCGGTGGACGCGGCGGTCCGTTCGGGTGCGTACCCGCTGCTCGGCGAGCCGCCGTTCGGGGTCGGCTGGGACATCTCCGGCGTGGTCGAGGAGGCCGGGCCCGGCGCCCGGTTCAGGGCCGGCGACGAGGTGTTCGGGATGCCCTTCTTCCCGCGCGCCGCCACCGGCTACGCCGAGTACGTCGCGGTGCCGTCCCGGCAGGTGGCCCGCAAGCCCGCCGCGCTGGACCACGTCGGGGCCGCCGCCCTGCCGCTGGCCGCGCTGACCGCCTGGCAGGGCCTGGTGGACGCGGCGCGGCTGACCGAGGGGCAGCGGGTGCTGATCCACCGGGCGGCCGGCGGCGTCGGCCACTTCGCCGTCCAGATCGCCAAGGCCCGCGGCGCGCACGTGATCGCGCTGGCGAGCGGGCCCAAGCACGCCTTCCTGCGCGGGCTGGGCGCCGACGAGGTGCTCGACCACCGGACCGAGGGCTTCCTGAAGGCGGCCGGCGAGGTGGACGTGGTGTTCGACTCCTCCTCGCAGGGCACCGCCTCGCTGGAGGTGCTGCCCGAGGGCGGCGTGCTGGTGTCGATCATGGAGCACTGGAACACCGCGCTGGCCGCCGAGGTCGAGGCCGCGGGGCGGCGCTTCGCGGGCGTCTCGGTCGAACCCGACTACGCCTCGCTGGAGGCGATCGCCGCCCTGGTCGACGAGGGCCGGATCCGCCCGCACGTCGCCCGGACCTTCCCGCTGGCCGAGGCCGCCGCGGCGCACGAGCTGATCGCCGGCGGCCGCACCCAGGGGAAGATCGTCCTGACCGTCGCCGAATAGGCTGGTGACGGACGCACCGACCGGGGGGATCCATGGACATCCTGACCGAGGCACTGAGCTCGATGCGGACGGGGCAGCCCGCCTCCGTCCGCACCGAGGGCCGGGCCCCGTGGGGGCTGCGGCTTCCCCCGGTCGCCGGCGCCGGGTTCCACGTGGTGCTCTACGGCACGTGCTGGCTGGTCCCGCTCGAAGAGGGCGCCGCGCCGATCGCGCTCAGCCCGGGGGACGTGGTCTTCCTGCGGGACGGCCGCGGCCACGCCCTCGCCGACCGGCCGGACACCCCGGCCGTTCCCGAGCGGCCCGACCAGTTCCGGCCGAGCCTGCCGATCGGCACGGTCAGCATCGGCGGCGACGGCCCGCGCACGAGCCTGCTGTGCGGCAACTACCACCTCGACCAGGCACGCCCGCACCCGCTGGTGCGCCAGCTGCCGGAGATCGTCCACCTGCAGACCCGGCACGGCCGGCACCCCGAGCTGAGCGCGGCCGTCCAGCTGCTCGGCGCCGAACTGGAGAACCCGCGGCTCGGCTCGACCGGCATCGTCCCGGCCCTGATCGACTCGCTGCTGCTGTACATCCTGCGGGCCTGGCTGGAGGAGCAGTCGCCCGCCGGCGCGGCCGGCTGGGCGGCGGCGCTCGGCGACGCGGCGGTGGCCCCGGCGCTCACCGCGATCCACGAGGCGCCGTCGACGGCGTGGACGGTGGAGTCCCTGGCCGGCCGGGCCGGCCTCTCCCGGGCGGCCTTCGCCCGCCGCTTCACCAGCCTGGTGGGCGAGCCGCCGATGGCCTATCTGACCCGCTGGCGGATGACCACCGCGGCACGGCTGCTGCGCGAGTCGGAGGCGCCGCTGACCACCGTCGCCGCGAGGACCGGCTACGGCTCGGAGTACGCCTTCGCCAAGGCCTTCAAGCGCGAGTTCGGCCTGGCCCCGGGCGGCTACCGCCGCGAGGCCCGGGCGGCGGCGGCCTGACCGGCCCCGCCGCACCGCCCCGCCGGGACCGCCGGCCAGGGCGACCGGGGAAGCCTTGGGAAGCCGGGGCGACCGGCCCCCCGCGCTACGGCTTGCCGGCGACGGCGGCCCAGATGCCGACCTGGGAGTCGGCGGGCTGCCGGGGAGCGTCGGGCCGCCACAGCGGAGCGGTGACCAGACCCGGGTCGAGGAGGTCGAGGCCCTCGAAGAAGCGCAGCACCTGGGCCCGGGTGCGCATGGTCAGCTGGGCGGAGGCGTTGCGGTAGACCGCGGGGCCGCGGCCCGCGTCGGCGGTCGCGGTGAAGTCGAGGGTGCCGTGGGAGAGCACCAGGCGGCTGCCGGACGGCAGGGCGTCCACCAGGGTGCGCACGATGCCGTACGGGTCGTCCTGCTCGTCGATGAAGTGCAGGACGGCGACCAGCAGCAGGGCGACCGGCTCGCCGGAGTCCAGCGCCCGGCGGACCTCGGGGGTGCGCAGGACCGCCGCCGGGTCGCGCAGGTCGGCCTGGACGACCGAGGTGCTCTCCGGGGTGGTGCCGCTCAGCAGGGCGCGGCCGTGCACCAGCACGATCGGGTCGTTGTCCAGGTAGACGACGCGGGCGTCCGGCCGCACCCGCTGGGCGACCTCGTGGGTGTTCCCGGCGCTGGGGATGCCGGTGCCGATGTCGACGAAGTGCCGGATGCCCTCACCCGCCAGGTGGCGGACCGCACGGCCCAGGAAGGCCCGGTTGGCCAGGGCGCTGATCCGCACCATCGGGCTGATCGACAGCACCCGCTCCGCGGCCTCGCGGTCGGCCGGGAAGTTGTCCTTGCCGCCGATGTAGTAGTCGTACATCCGGGCGGGGTGCGGTATCTCGGGCCGCAGATCGGCGGGCGGCCGGATCTCCTCCCCCTCACCGGTGATGAGCCACTCCCGTCCGATGTCCTGAAAATCGGTCACCCCAGCCACCCCTTCGGTCAGTTCCGATCGAACACAGCCCCCACTCGATCCGACACGCGCAGCATAGGGCAGCCTCACCCGGCAAGTGGAACCCGGCCGTCCTCTCCTGGGCGGAGGGGCGGCCGGGTCGGCACCGGCCGGGCACCACGGGCCCGGCGGACGGTCAGAACGGGAAGCGGCTGCGCCCGTGCTGGATCGAGATCCACTTCACCGTGGTGAACGCGTCCACCGTGGCCTCGCCGTTCAGGCGGCCGACGCCCGAGTTCTTCTCGCCGCCGAAGGGCACCACGGGCTCGTCCGCGATGGTCCCGTCGTTGACGTGGATCATGCCGGTCTCGATCCGCCGGGCGACCCGCACCCCGCGCTCCACGTCGCCGGTGTGCACCGCGCCGCTGAGCCCGAACGGCGTGTCGTTGGCGATCCGCACCGCCTCGTCCTCGCCGTCGAACTCCACCACCAGCACCACCGGGCCGAACAGCTCGCGCTGCAGGATCGGCGCGTCGGCCGGCAGACCGCCGAGCACCACCGGCTCCATCAGGCTGCCGACCGTGGTGCCGCGCAGCAGCGCGGTCGCGCCGCCGGCGATCGCCTGGTCGACCTGCGCGGTGAGCGCGTCGGCCTGGACGGGGTTGATCAGCGGGCCGATGTGGGTGGCCGGGTCCCGCGGGTCCCCGGCCTTGAGGGTGGCGACCTTGGCGACGAACCTGCGGGTGAACTCCTCGGCCACGCTGCGGTCGACCAGCACCCGGTTCGCCGACATGCAGACCTGGCCCTGGTGCACGAAACGGCTGAACACCGCGGCGTCCACCGCGTAGTCGAGGTCGGCGTCCTCCAGCACGATCAGCGCGCTGTTGCCGCCCAGCTCCAGCACGGTCCGCTTGAAGTGCGAGGCCGCGACGGTGGCGACGTGCCGGCCCACCTTGTCGGAGCCGGTGAAGGAGATCACCTTGGGGACGGGGTGCTCGATGAACGCGTCGCCGATCTCGGCGATGTCGGTGACCACCACGTTCAGCAGGCCGGCCGGCAGGCCGGCCTCCTCGAAGATCTTGGCTATCAGGGTGCCGCCGACCACCGGGGTCTCCTGGTGCGGCTTGAGCACCACGCCGTTGCCGAGCGCCAGCGCCGGGGCGACCGCCTTCATCGACAGGAACAGCGGGAAGTTGAACGGGCTGATCACCCCGACGACGCCGACCGGCAGCCGGTAGAGCCGGTTCTCCTTGCCGTCCACCGGCGAGGGCAGCAGCCGCCCCTCCGCGCGCAGCGACAGCTGCATCGCCTCGCGCAGCATGTCCTTGGTGAGCGAGAGCTCGAACCAGGCCTTGACGGCGGTGCCGCCGAGCTCGGCCATGATGTCCCTGGTGATCTCCTGCTCGCGGTCCTCCAGGATCCGCAGCGCGCGCTCGAAGACCAGCCGGCGGGTGTAGGGGTTGGTGGCCGCCCACTCCTTCTGCGCCCGCTCCGCGGCCCGGTAGGCCTGGTCGACCTCGCCGACCGTGGCGACGGTGATGCTGGCGAGCTTGTCCCCGGTGAAGGGGTCGACGTCGACGATGTCCCAGGAGCCGCTGCCCTCGCGCCACTCGCCGTCGATGTACTGCAGCGCCAACTCGGAAAGGTAGGACATCGGATCCCTCTCATGCCTTCGGGAACGGACACGCGTCAGCCGCGGTCGTTCGCGATCAGATCTGATCGGGGCTCATCGTACTTATCCGTCAGAGCTCTTGGCGTACGGAGCGAAGAAGTTCTCGTGTCCGCTCGGGGGTCAGGCTGTCCGCCACCAGTCCGTCCATCGCGCCCGCGTACTCGGCGACCTCCGCCGCCTTGTCGAGGTACAGGGCGGTGGTGAACTGCTCCAGGTAGACGATGTCCGGCAGTTCCTGCTCGTCGAAGGCCAGCACCGAGAACGCCCCGCCCTCCGCGCGCAGCCCGCCGAAGCCCAGCGGCATCACCTGGAGCACCACGTTCGGCAGCTCGGTCAGCTCCAGCAGCCGGTCGATCTGCGCCCGCATGAGGTCGGAGCCGCCCCAGGGCCGGCGCAGCACCGCCTCGTCCAGCACCGCGACCAGCCGCGGCGCCCGGTCGGCGGTCAGCACCTCCTGCCGCTTGAGCCGCACCTCCACCCGCCGCTCGATCTCGGCCGGTTCGGTGACGTGCCCGCCGTGGGTGATCACGGACCGCGCGTAGGCGGCGGTCTGCAGCAGCCCGTGGACGAACTGCACCTCGTAGCTGCGGATCTCGGTGGCGGCCTCCTCCAGGCCCAGGTAGTTCTGGAACCAGCCCGGCAGGACGTCGCCGTAACCGTGCCACCAGGAGGTGGCGTTGGCCGCCCGGACCAGGCCCAGCACCGAGGCCCGCTCCGGCTCCGCGTCCACGCCGTAGAGCGTCAGCAGGTCGGCGACGTCGCGCTCCTTGAAGCCGACCCGGCCGAGTTCCATCCGGCTGATCTTCGACTCGGAGGCGCGGATCGAGTAACCGGCCTCCTCCCGGCTGACCCCGCGGGCCTCCCGGAGCCTTCGCAGTTGCGACCCCAGCAGCAGACGCCGCACCGTGGCACCACCACCCGCCTGAGTCGCACCCATCGCCTCAACCCTCCGCACCTCGCGCAGCCCCCCGGCCGTCGGCCGCAGTCTTCCATCAGGGACCGACAAACAACAGTCCTCGGAACGCCCTCGGCGGAGTCGTCCGACCCTCGCCGGGGCCGCCCGGACGACCAACGTCCGGATACGCGCGGTAGCCACCCCGTAGCTCCCCGGAACGCACTCTAGTCCCCCGGCGTCGCCGTGGACATCCCCGGCCCCGGGGCGGCGCCCCGGAGCGAAGCAACTCGGCCAACAACTCGGCCGATCTCCGGGACAGTTGACGCGCCCCTCAGCGCCCCTCCACGCTCCTGCGCGCCCGGGGGGCGCTCTCCCCGGCCGTCCCGGCGGCGCTCTCCCCCGCGCCCTCCCGGCCGCCCGGCCTGCCCGGGCACCGGCCGCCCGGATCCGGAAAACGCGAAAGGCGCCTGCCCCCAAACTGGTCGGGGATGTGGGCAGGCGCCATGGACCGCGGTGGCCCGGCGACGCTGACGGGGTGCGGCTCGGTACGACCCGGCGATGCGGCGCCGGGCTACCTGGACCGGATCAGACCACCAGCGGGCGGTCCGTCGGCCGGATCGGAGCGGGCAGCGGGGTCTTGCCGCCCAGGTACGTGTCGACCGCCGCGGCGGCCGAGCGGCCCTCCGCGATGGCCCAGACGATCAGGGACTGGCCGCGGCCCGCGTCACCGCAGACGTAGACGCCATCGACGTTGGTGGCGAAGCGACCGTCACGGGCCACATTACCGCGTGCGTCGAGGTCCACGCCCAGCTGCTCCACCAGACCGTTGCGCACGTCCGTGCCGGTGAAGCCCATCGCCAGGGTGACCAGCTGCGCCGGGACGACCCGCTCGCTGCCGGGCACCTGCTCGAACCGGCCGTCCTTGAACTCCACCTCGACCAGGTGCAGCTCCTGGACGTTGCCGTCCTCGTCGCCGCTGAAGTGGGTGGTGGAGACGGAGTAGATCCGCTCGCCGCCCTCCTCGTGCGCGGAGGTGACCTTGTAGGTCATCGCCATGGTCGGCCACGGCTGGTTGGCCGGCCGGTCCTCGCCCGGGCGCGGCATGATCTCCAGCTGGGTGACCGAGGCCGCGCCCTGCCGGTGCGCGGTGCCGACGCAGTCCGCGCCGGTGTCGCCGCCGCCGATGACCACGACGTGCTTGCCCTTGGCGCTGATCGGCGACTCCACGAAGTCGCCCTCCTGCACCTTGTTGGCCAGCGGCAGGTACTCCATCGCCTGGTGGACGCCCTTGAGCTCGCGCCCGGGCACCGGCAGGTCGCGGGCGGTGGTGGCACCGGCCGCGACGACCACCGCGTCGAAGCGCTCGCGCAGCTGCTGCCCGGTGATGTCCTCGCCCACGTGCACACCGGTGCGGAACCGGGTGCCCTCCGCGCGCATCTGCTCGATGCGGCGGTTGATGTGGCGCTTCTCCATCTTGAACTCGGGGATGCCGTAGCGCAGCAGGCCGCCGATCCGGTCGGCCCGCTCGTAGACCACCACGGTGTGCCCGGCCCGGGTGAGCTGCTGGGCCGCGGCCAGGCCGGCCGGGCCGGAGCCGACCACGGCGACCGTCTTGCCGGACAGCCGCTCCGGGACCTGCGGGGTGACCCCGCCCCGGTCCCAGGCCTTGTCGATGATGGTGACCTCGACGTTCTTGATGGTCACCGCGTCCTGGTTGATGCCCAGCACGCAGGCCGACTCGCAGGGCGCCGGGCACAGCCGCCCGGTGAACTCCGGGAAGTTGTTGGTGGCGTGCAGCCGCTCGATCGCGCCGGTCCAGTCGTCCCGGTAGGCGAGGTCGTTCCACTCGGGGATGAGGTTCCCGAGCGGGCAGCCGTTGTGGCAGAACGGGATGCCGCAGTCCATGCAACGGCCGGCCTGCTTGGTGATGATCGGCAGCAGGCTGCGCTCGACGTAGACCTCGTTCCAGTCCCGCAGACGGACGTCCACGGGACGGCGCTCCGCCAGCTGCTTGGGCGTGGTCAGGAAGCCCTTGGGGTCAGCCATGTGCCGCCTCCATCATCTTGCGAGTGGTCTCGGCCTCGGAGAGGCCATCACGCTCGGCGGCGTCCTTGGCGGCGAGCACTGCCTTGTAGTCGGTCGGCATGATCGTGGAGAAGCGGGAGACCCCGCTGCCCCAGTCCGCCAGGAGCTCGGCGGCGACGGTGGAACCGGTCTCCTCGTAGTGCTGCTGCACGGTCTCCCGCAGCCACTCGCGGTCGGCCGCGCTCGGGGCCTCGATGCCCACCATGCCGCTGTTGACGTTCGCCGGGCGCAGGTCCAGCACGTAGGCGACACCGCCGGACATGCCGGCCGCGAGGTTGCGGCCGGTCTCGCCGAGGATGACGACCCGGCCGCCGGTCATGTACTCCAGGCCGTGGTCGCCCACGCCCTCGACGACCAGGGTGGCCCCGGAGTTGCGGACGGCGAACCGCTCGCCGGCCTTGCCCCGCAGGTGGACCCGGCCGCCGGTCGCGCCGTAGCCGATGGTGTTGCCGGCGATGACGTGGTTCTGCGCGTCGTTGCCGATCGCGGCCGCGTCACGGGCCG
Organism: Kitasatospora sp. NPDC056327; assembly: GCF_042261735.1. Lineage (NCBI taxonomy): Bacteria > Bacillati > Actinomycetota > Actinomycetes > Kitasatosporales > Streptomycetaceae > Kitasatospora > Kitasatospora sp. NPDC056327. The sequence continues at coordinate 17,879 of NZ_JBHJRC010000023.1, forward strand.
GGCGGACCACGATCACGCCGCCGGACAGGCCCTTGCCGACGTAGTCGTTGGCATCGCCCTCCAGGCGCAGCGTCACGCCGCGCGGGACGAAGGCGCCGAAGGACTGGCCGGCCGAGCCGGTGAAGGTGACGTCGATGGTCCCCTCCGGCAGGCCCTCGCCGCGGTACCGCTTGGTCACGTGGTGGCCGAGCATGGTGCCGACGGTCCGGTTGACGTTGCGGATCGGCAGCTGGATGCGGACGGCGTCGCCGTTCTCCAGGGCGTCCTGGGCCAGGTCGATCAGCTGGTTGTCCAGCGCCTTGTCCAGCGCGTGGTCCTGCGTGGTGGTGCGGTGCAGGGCCGCGCCCTCGGGCAGCTCGGGCACGTGGAACAGCGGGGCGAGGTCGAGCCCGGCGGCCTTCCAGTGGCCGACCGCGGCCTCGGCGTCGATGTGCTCGGCGTGGCCGACGGCCTCCTCGATCGAGCGGAAGCCCAGCGAGGCCAGGATCTCCCGGACCTCCTCGGCGATGAACTCGAAGAAGTTGACGACGAACTCCGGCTTGCCGGAGAAGCGCTCGCGCAACACCGGGTTCTGGGTGGCGACGCCGACCGGGCAGGTGTCCAGGTGGCAGACGCGCATCATGATGCAGCCGGAGACCACCAGCGGGGCGGTCGCGAAGCCGAACTCCTCGGCACCCAGCAGGGCGGCGATGACGACGTCGCGGCCGGTCTTGAGCTGGCCGTCGGTCTGCACCACGATCCGGTCGCGCAGGCCGTTGAGCAGCAGGGTCTGCTGGGTCTCGGCGAGGCCGAGCTCCCAGGGGCCGCCCGCGTGCTTGAGCGAGGTGAGCGGCGAGGCGCCGGTGCCGCCGTCGTGACCGGAGACCAGCACGACGTCCGCGTGCGCCTTGGAGACGCCGGCCGCGACCGTCCCGACGCCGACCTCGGAGACCAGCTTCACGTGGATGCGGGCCTCGGGGTTGGCGTTCTTGAGGTCGTGGATCAGCTGCGCCAGGTCCTCGATGGAGTAGATGTCGTGGTGCGGCGGCGGCGAGATCAGACCGACGCCCGGGGTGGAGTGCCGGGTCTTGGCGACCCACGGGTAGACCTTGTGGCCGGGCAGCTGGCCGCCCTCGCCGGGCTTGGCGCCCTGGGCCATCTTGATCTGGATGTCGTCGGCGTTGACCAGGTACTCGGAGGTGACGCCGAAGCGGCCGGAGGCGACCTGCTTGATCGCCGAGCGGCGCTCCGGGTCGTACAGACGGTCCGGGTCCTCGCCGCCCTCACCGGTGTTGGACTTGCCGCCGAGGCGGTTCATCGCGATCGCCAGGGTCTCGTGCGCCTCGCGGGAGATCGAGCCGTAGGACATGGCGCCGGTGGAGAAGCGCTTGACGATCTCGGAGACCGGCTCGACCTCCTCGACCGGCACCGGGGTGCGGCCCAGCGCGTCGAGCCGGAACAGGCCGCGCAGCGTCATCAGCCGCTCGGACTGCTCGTTCACCCGGTCCGTGTACTGCTTGAAGATGTCGTACCGGCGGTTGCGGGTGGAGTGCTGCAGCCGGAAGACGGTGTCCGGGTCGAACAGGTGCGGCTCGCCCTCGCGGCGCCACTGGTACTCGCCGCCGATCTCCAGCGCGCGGTGCGCGGCGGGGATGCCGGAGGCCGGGTAGGCCTTGGCGTGCCGGGCGGCGGTCTCCCGGGCGATCTCGTCCAGGCCGATGCCGCCGAGCTTGGTGGTGGTGCCGGCGAAGTAGGTGTCCACCAGCGCCTGGGAGAGGCCGATCGCCTCGAAGACCTGCGCGCCGCGGTAGGAGGCGACGGTGGAGATGCCCATCTTGGACATCACCTTCAGGACGCCCTTGCCGAGCGCCTTGATCAGGTTCTTGATGGCCTTCTCGGCCTCCACGCCCTCGATGAAGACGCCCTGGGCGACGAGGTCCTCGACCGACTCCATGGCCAGGTACGGGTTGACCGCGCCGGCACCGAAGCCGATCAGAAGCGCGACGTGGTGCACCTCGCGGACGTCACCGGCCTCGACCACCAGCGACACCCGGGTGCGCTGCTTGGTGCGGATGAGGTGGTGGTGGACGGCCGAGGTGAGCAGCAGCGAGGGGATCGGGGCGTGCTCGGCGTCCGAGTGCCGGTCCGAGAGCACGACGATCCGGGCACCGTCGGCGATCGCCGCGTCGGCCTCGGCCGCGATCGCCGCGAGCCGGGCCGCCAGGCCCTCGCCGCCGGCGGCGACCTTGTAGAGGCCGGACAGCGTGACGGCCTTGAGGCCGGGCTGGTCGCCGTCCGCGTTGATGTGGACCAGCTTGGCCAGCTCGTCGTTGTCGATCACCGGGAAGGTGATGCCGACCGAGCGGCAGGCCGCGGCCTCGGCGGCCAGCAGGTTGCCCTCGGGGCCGAGGTTGGACAGCAGGGAGGTGACCAGTTCCTCGCGGATGGCGTCCAGCGGCGGGTTGGTGACCTGCGCGAAGAGCTGCACGAAGTAGTCGAACAGCAGGCGCGGCTTCTCGCTCAGCGCGGCGATCGGCGAGTCGGTGCCCATCGAGCCGAGCGCCTCGCCACCGGTCCTGGCCATCGGCGCCAGGATGACCCGCAGCTCCTCCTCGGTGTAGCCGAAGGTCTGCTGGCGACGGGTGACCGAGGCGTGGGTGTGCGCGATGTGCTCGCGCTCGGGGAGCTTGGCGAGCTGGATCTGGCCGGCCTCGACCCACTCCTCGTAGGGGTGCTCGGCGGCCAGCGCCGACTTGATCTCCTCGTCCTCGACGATGCGGTGCTCGGCGGTGTCGACGAGGAACATCCGGCCGGGCTGCAGCCGGCCCTTCCGGACCACCCGGGTCTGCTCGATGTCGAGCACGCCGACCTCGGAGGAGAGGACGACCAGGCCGTCCTCGGTGATCCAGTAGCGGGCGGGGCGCAGGCCGTTGCGGTCCAGCACGGCACCGATCCGGGTGCCGTCGGTGAAGGTGACGCAGGCCGGGCCGTCCCAGGGCTCCATCAGGTTGGAGTGGTACCGGTAGAACGCGCGGCGGGCCGGATCCATGGTGGCGTGGTTCTCCCACGCCTCCGGGATCATCATCAGCACCGAGTGCGGCAGCGAGCGGCCGCCGAGGTGGAGCAGCTCCAGGACCTCGTCGAAGGAGGCCGAGTCGGAGTGGTCCGGGGTGCAGATCGGGAAGATCCGCTCCAGCCCCTGCCCCTTGCCGTTGGCGGGGATGAGGTCGGTGGCGAGCTGGGACTCCCGGGCGGTCATCCAGTTCCGGTTGCCCTTGACCGTGTTGATCTCGCCGTTGTGCGCGACGAACCGGTACGGGTGGGCGAGCGGCCAGCTCGGGAAGGTGTTGGTGGAGAACCGCGAGTGCACCAGGCCGAGCGCGGAGGCGTAGAGCCGGTCCGACAGGTCGGGGAAGAAGGGCTCCAGCTGGCCGGTGGTCAGCATGCCCTTGTAGACGATGGTGCGGGCGGACAGCGACGGGAAGTAGACGCCGGCCTCGCGCTCGGAGCGCTTGCGGACCACGAAGGCGATCCGGTCCAGGGCGATGCCCTCGGCGCCGTCCTTGGCCAGGAAGACCTGGCGGAACCGCGGCATGACCCCGCGGGCGGTGGCGCCCAGCAGGTCCGGGGTGACCGGGACGTCGCGCCACCCGAGGACGGTCAGGCCCTCCTCGGCCGCGATGGCCTCGATCCGGGCGACGGCGGCGGCGTCCGCGTCGTCGGCGTCGGGCAGGAAGGCGATGCCGACCGCGTAGGCACCGGCCGCCGGAAGCTCGAAGGAGACCTTGGCGCGCAGGAAGGCGTCCGGGATCTGGGTGAGGATGCCCGCGCCGTCACCGGAGTCCGGCTCGGCGCCGGTGGCGCCGCGGTGCTCCAGGTTGCGCAGGACGGTCAGCGCCTGCTCGACGACGGTGTGGTCGGCGATGCCGGTCAGCGTGGCGACGAATCCGACGCCACAGGCGTCGTGCTCGTTTCGCGGGTCGTACAGGCCCTGAGCAGCAGGTCGCGCATCCGGAACGAGCGCGTACGGCGGGCGGGCGGCGCCGGCCTGGGGCTCGTTGGCGGAGTGCATGGATGCAGACAGCATCGGCTCTCCCGTCGTCGTCTTTCGAAGCTGGTGCAGTAGGGACGACGTTGGCCCTGATGCGATTTCGTGCAAGTTACATGATGCCGAAGATCCCGGGAACCGGAATATCGCGTCCACATCGCGGACTGAGCCGCAGGTCACGGTGGCGATGAGCGGACGTGCCACACCGCACGTCCCGACGATTGTGCCCGGCCCCCGGGCGCCCGAAACAGGGGCGAAACGCCCCGGTCATGGAATCCGATCATGACCGCCTGGGATTCCATGAGCGACTTCGTCGCCGGGTTGCGAATCCGAGGCCCGAGGGGACCGAATGGTGAGACAGCCCAGGCGGCACCGCCCCGCCATGTGCGGAATGTCACGCGGTCGGATGCATAATCATGCACTCCTCCGGGTCGTCCCCGCCACCCCTTCGGCCCGGCCCCGGCCCCCTCGGGCCGCCCCCGGGCCGCTCCGGACGGCGCCGGTGGACCGGCCGCGGGTCAGCCCACCTGCCCGCCGATCAGCATCCCCAGCAGGTACGTCACCCCGGCCGCCGCCCCGCCCAGCGCCAGCTGCCGCACCCCGCTGAACCACCAGCTGCGCGCCGTCACCCGGGCCACCACGGCCCCGCAGAGGAACAGCCCCGCCGCCGACAGCAGCAGCGCCGGCAGCAGCGAGGCCGCGCCCAGCAGGTAGGGCAGCAGCGGCAGCAGCGCGCCGGCCGCGAAGCAGACGAACGAGGATCCGGCCGCCACCCACGGCGAGGGCAGGTCGTTGGGGTCGACGCCCAGCTCCTCCCGGGCGTGGACCTCCAGCGTCCGGTCCGGGTCCGCGGACAGCTGCCGCGCCACCGCGTGGGCCAGCTCCGGGTCCACCCCCCGCTCGACGTACAGCTGGGCCAGTTCGGCCAGCTCACCGTGCGGGTTGCGGCGCAGCTCCAGACGCTCGACCTCGATCTCGGCCTGCACCAGCTCCCGCTGGGAGGCCACCGAGGTGTACTCGCCCGCCGCCATCGAGCAGGCACCCGCCGCCAGCCCGGCGAGTCCGGTGAGCACCACCGTGCTGTGGGACACCGCGCCGCCGACCACACCGGTCATCAGCGCGAAGTTGGAGACCAGGCCGTCCATCGCGCCGAACACCGCCGGCCGCAGCCAGCCGCCGTTGACGTCCCGGTGGTGCCCGGCGGCGGGTATCCGGGGCTGCTGCCCGGTGTCGGTGTCCAGGGTGGTCGCAGTCACGGCCGTTCCCCTCCGTCCTGTTGGTCCGATCGGCTCAGTGACCGACCGTAGCCCGCTTGAGCTGGTCATTTCCAGCAAAGCAAGGCTGTCCGAACATGGCTCCGGCCGCCCTTCGCACGGGGTGCTCGGGGCGGCCGGGAGCCGGGTCGGTGCTGGTCAGGCGGGGTTCTTGGCGCCCTTCTCCAGCTTGTCGAGCTTCTCGGCGAGCGCGTCCGCGGGCTTGCCCTCGCGCTGCGCCCCCGGCAGGTCGCCGGCCGCGTTCACGGACTCGGACCGCTCCGCCGGGGTGTCGGCGTCCGCCGGCGCGGCCTCCTCGGCGTTCGCCGTCGGGTCGATGCCCGCCGGGTCCTCGCGGCCGGGCCGCTTCCTGCCGACGATCACGAAGTACGCCACGGCGGCGAGGAAGACGACGATCGCCACCCAGTCGTTCAGCCGCAGCCCGCCGATCACGTGGGCGTCGTCGATCCGCAGCCACTCGGTCCAGAACCGGCCCACCGTGTACCCGGCCACGTACAGCGCGAAGACCCGGCCGTGGCCCAGGGTGAACCGCCGGTCCGCCCAGATCACCAGCAGCGCGACGGCCACGCACCAGAGCGACTCGTAGAGGAAGGTCGGGTGGTAGATCCCGGTGACCTTCTCGCCGCTGGGCAGCGTCTTGTCGATCTCCAGGCCCCAGGGCAGGGTGGTCTCGCGGCCGTACAGCTCCTGGTTGAACCAGTTGCCCCAGCGGCCGAGCGCCTGCGCGAGCGCGATGCCCGGGGCGATCGCGTCGGCGTAGGCGGGCAGCGGGACACCGCGCCGGCGGGCACCGATCCAGGCGCCGACCGCGCCCAGCGCGATCGCGCCCCAGATGCCGAGGCCGCCCTCCCAGATCTTGAAGGCGTTCCAGGGGTTGCGGCCCTCGCCGAAGTACAGCTGGTGGTCGGTGATCACGTGGTAGAGACGGCCGCCGACCAGGCCGAACGGCACGGCCCAGACCGCGATGTCACCGACGGTGTGCCGACCGCCGCCGCGGGCGACCCAGCGCTTGCTGCCGAGCCAGACGGCGACGACGACACCGAGGATGATGCAGAAGGCGTAGGCGCGCAGCGGGATCGGTCCGAGTTGGAGGACCCCCCGCGACGGGCTGGGAATGTAGGCGATATCCATGGCAGCTCCGACGCTACAGGGTCGACGGCCCGTCCAGGACACCCCGGCGGGTCACAAACGGGAACGGATCGGCGCGGGCCCGGAGCACGGCCCGCCGCCACCCCCTCCGGACGGGGAGGGGACGGCGGCCACCCCGCAGCGTACGCGCCGGACTCAGCCGGCCTTCGGTGAGGGGTTGTTGCTCTCCGAGGCGGTGCTGGTGGGCGCCGGGGACTGGCCGTGGCTGCCCGGGGTGCCGAGTTGCTTGCCCTGGTTGGCGGCGTCCACCCACTTCACCAGGTTCGCCGGGGTGATCTCCTCGTTGTTGTACTTCGGGTAGACCGGCTGCCCGTTGAGCAGCACGGTCGGGGTGGACTTGAAGCTGGACTTGTCGAAGTCCTGCTGCACCGCCGACACCCATCCGCCGTACTTCACGTCGTTGACGCAGGCCTCGAAGGCCGGGGTGACCAGGCCGTCGACCTGCCGGGCGAGGTTGATCAGGACCGCCTTGTCGCCGAACGCGTCGTTGGTCTCGTCCGGCTGGTTGCGGTAGAGCACGTCGTGGTAGTCCCGGAAGTGCCCGGCGTCCTGGGCGCAGGCGAGCGCGTTGGCGCCGTACTTGGAGCCCTTGCCCGGCACGGCCCGGTCGATGAACGAGACGATGTGGTAGTTGGTGTAGATCTTGCCCGCGTCCTCCAGCTGGCTGATGGTGGGCGAGAACTCGCGCTCGAAGATGCCGCAGGCCGGGCAGCGCGGGTCCTCGTAGACGGTGAGCACGGACGGCGCGTTGTCCGAGCCGACCGGGATGATCAGGTTCTTGTCCCCGATCGCGCCGGTCGGTGCGGCGGTGGGGGTCTCCGGTGTGGAGCGCTGGTCCTGCACCACCACGCCGGTGACCACGGCGGCCGCGATCACCGCGAGGGCCACCCCGCCGACGATCAGCTTCTTCTTCCGCCGGCCGCGGGCCTCCTCCTCGGCCCGTTCCGCCAGCATCCGCTCACGGGCGTTGCGCTTGCCTTCTCGGTTCTTGTCGCTCATCAGCCTTTGGACATTCCAGGTTCGTGGGTGGGGGGGTCGGTGCGGCGGCGGACCGGGCGCTCAGCGCGCCAGCAGGCCGTCCACCGAGAACTTCGTGCGGGGACGCAGGACCAGCCAGCCGGCCGCCAGCAGGAACCCGGTGTCGCGCAGGATCTCCTGCAGGTACTCGGTCCGGGAGGCGTCGACCGTCCCGCCGCCGCCGAAGCAGCCGCAGTCGATCGAGATGCCGCGGGCCCAGGCGGAGGCGATGCCGCCGATGAAGGCGAGCAGCAGCACCGCCGAGACCGCCGCGGAGAGCCGCACGGCCAGGCCGACCACCAGCAGCAGCGCGAGCGCCAGCTCCAGGAAGGGCAGGCCGTGACCCACCGGTTTGACCAGGGACTCGGGCAGGATCTCGTACGCGCGCACGGCCTGGGCGGCCTCCGCCGGGTCGGCGATCTTCGCCAGCCCGGCCCAGCCCCAGACCAGCGCCAGGCCCAGCCGGGCGGCCGTACCGATCCACTCCGTCGCCGGTCCGGCCATCCGGACCACCCCCTCGGGAAACACCGTCACGCCCTGTGAACCGTTTCCGGTGACGCCTGGTTTCCCCGCATTCCGGAGTCAATCCGAAAGAGTGAGGGGCATGCCGCCCCGAAGCGCCGTCACCCCTGGGGGTGAGGGACCGGGGCCCGGCGGTGGTCCGCGGGACACGGGCCCTAACAGCCCGGCGCCCGGCCCAGGTCGTACGGCCCGTCCCCGGAGCGGTCCGGCCGCCCCTGCGGCTCCGCGCGGGCGGCCCGCGCCACCGCCTCCGTCCGGGCCGCCTCCGCGCACACGTACGCGTCCCGCTCGGCCTTCTCCACACCGCGCCTGGCCAGCGCGGGACCGACCGCGGACTGGGCCCCGAGCGCGGCGCCGAGCGCCAGCGCGGCGGCCGCCGCCCGCAGCAGCACGGCTCGATGCAGACCGGGCACCGGCCGACTCCCTCCGCTCGCTCCGCCCCCGGGCACGTGGTGCCCGCACTCGTCCCTCCACTCAACGCCGGTCAACCCCCGCTGATGCGTGTGCCCGGCACTGTTCACCCGTTCGGGTCGGCTCCCCGGAGAACGACGGCGGCCCGCCACCCCCGAGGGGTGACGGGCCGCCGCACGGACCTGGCGGAGGCGCCAGGGCGTGTCCTGTGGATCTGCGCGGACCCGGCAGTGATCCACAGGACACGCCCTAGCTCCGGCGCACGCCCTGCGCCAGTTCCCCGGCCAGCTCGCGCACCGCCGCCAGCGCGGCGGACTCGTCGCCGTCCGCGTCCAGGATCCGCTGCACGAACGCCGAGCCGACGATCACGCCGTCGGCGAACCGGGCCACCTGCGCGGCCTGCTCGGGGGTGGACACCCCGAGGCCGACGCAGACCGGCAGCTCGGTGGTGGCCCTGGTCCGGGCGACCAGGTCCTCGGCCAGCTCGCCGACCTGCGCCCGGCTGCCGGTCACGCCCATCACCGCGGCCGCGTACACGAAGCCGCTGCCGGCCGCCGTGACCTCGGCCAGCCGTGCGTCCTTGCTGCTCGGCGCGACCACGAACACGGTGTCCAGACCGTGCTCCCCGGCCGCCTTGCGCCACTCCTCGGACTCCTCCACCGGCAGGTCCGGCAGGATGCAGCCCGCCCCGCCGGCCGCCGCGAGGTCGGCGGCGAACCGCGCGGCCCCGTACCGGTCCACCGGGTTCCAGTACGTCATCACCAGCACCGCCGCGGCGGGGTGCGCCGCGGCGACCTCCTGGACGGTGCGCAGCACGTCCTTGATCCGCACCCCGCCCCGGAGCGCGATGTCGTCGGCGGTCTGGATGGTCGGGCCGTCCAGCACCGGGTCCGAGTGCGGCAGGCCGACCTCGACGATGTCGCAGCCGCCCTCGATCAGCGCGTTGACGGCGCGGACGCCGCCGTCCACCGAGGGGAAGCCGGCCGGCAGGTAGCCGATCAGCGCGGCGCGGTCCTGCGCCGCGGCGGCGGCCAGGATGCCACTGAGCTTCGAAGCCATGGTCAGTTACCCCCGTGGGCGGAGCCGGCGCCCGGCTCGTCGTAGAGGCCGAAGTACTCGGCGGCGGTGTGCATGTCCTTGTCCCCTCGCCCGGAGAGCGAGACCAGGACGGTGGCCCCGGGACCGAGCTCGCGGCCCAGCTCCAGGGCACCGGCCAGCGCGTGGGCGCTCTCGATGGCCGGGATGATGCCCTCGGTGCGGGACAGCAGCCGCAGTGCCTGCATGGCGGCGTCGTCGGTGACCGGGCGGTACTCGGCCCGGCCGGTGTCCTTCAGCCAGGCGTGCTCCGGGCCGACGCCCGGGTAGTCGAGGCCGGCCGAGATCGAGTGCGACTCGATGGTCTGGCCGTCCTCGTCCTGGAGGACGTAGGTGCGCGAGCCGTGCAGCACGCCCGGGTCGCCCTTGGTGAGGGTGGCCGCGTGCCGCGGGGTCTCGGCGCCCTCGCCGGCCGCCTCGCAGCCGATCAGGCGCACCCCGGCGTCCGGGATGAACTCGTGGAAGATGCCCATCGCGTTGGAGCCGCCGCCGACGCAGGCGACGACGGCGTCGGGCAGCCGCCCGGTGCGCTCCAGCACCTGCTCGCGCGCCTCCACGCCGATCACCCGGTGGAAGTCCCGGACCATCATCGGGAAGGGGTGCGGGCCGGCCACGGTGCCGAACAGGTAGTGGGTGGAGTCGACGTTGGCGACCCAGTCGCGGAACGCCTCGTTGATGGCGTCCTTGAGGGTGCGGCTGCCGGAGGTCACGGCGACCACCTCGGCGCCGAGCATCCGCATCCGGGCGACGTTCAGCGCCTGCCGCCGGGTGTCGACCTCGCCCATGTAGATGGTGCAGTCGAAGCCGAACAGGGCGCACGCGGTCGCGGTGGCCACGCCGTGCTGGCCGGCCCCGGTCTCGGCGATGATCCGGGTCTTGCCCATCCGCCGGGTGAGCAGCGCCTGGCCCAGCACGTTGTTGATCTTGTGCGAGCCGGTGTGGTTGAGGTCCTCGCGCTTGAGGAGGATCCGCGCGCCGCCGGCCTCGGCGGAGAACCGCCGCACGTCGGTCAGCGGGCTGGGGCGGCCGGTGTAGTCCTTGAGCAGCGCGTCGAGCTCGGCGGCGAAGGCCGGGTCGGCCTTGGCCTTCTCGTACTCCTCGGCGACCTGCTCCACGGCGGCGACGAGCGCCTCCGGGATGAAGCGGCCGCCGTACGCGCCGAAGTAGCCGCGCGCGTCCGGCACCTCGGCACCGGGCAGGTAGTCCTGGTCGGACCTTTCGGACATGGTGAAGTCCCTCGGGAAGATGACGACGGATGACGGTGACGTCTGCCGGCTGCGGTCAGCCGGGCGTACCGCGCCATCGCCGGCCGGGGACCTGTCCGGGCTCGCAGCCGATGACGTACCGCACCCGCCGCCCCAGCACCCGGCGTGCGGGCGCGCGGCAGCCGCGCGGGCGGCAGCCGGGGGCGAGTCGGGTGGCGATCTTCATGGCGGCGGGATCAGTCCTTGTGCCGGATCGCCGGGTGGGCACCGGCCGCGACCAGGTCGGCCACGGCGGCCCGCGGGTCCTTGCCGGTCACCAGGGACTCGCCGACCAGCACCGCGTCCGCGCCCAGGTTGGCGTAGGAGATCACGTCCAGCGGGCCGCGGACCCCGGACTCGGCGACCTTGACGACGTCGTCCGGGATGGCGTGGACGACGTTGGCGAAGGTGTTCCGGTCCACCTCAAGGGTCTTGAGGTTGCGGGCGTTGACGCCGATGATCCGCGCGCCGGCGTCCACCGCGCGCTTGATCTCCTCCTCGTCGTGCACCTCGACCAGCGGGGTGAGCCCGATCGACCCGGCCCGCTCGATCAGCGACACCAGGGCCGGCTGGTCGAGCGCCGCGACGATCAGCAGCGCCAGGTCCGCGCCGTGCGCGCGGGCCTCCCACAGCTGGTAGGCGGTGACGATGAAGTCCTTGCGGAGCAGCGGGGTGTCGACGGCGGCCCGGACGGCGTCCAGGTCGGCCAGCGACCCGCCGAAACGGCGCTGCTCGGTCAGCACGCTGATCGCGGCGGCACCGCCGGCCGCGTAGTCGGTCGCCAGGGCCGCCGGGTCCGCGATCGTGGCCAGCGCGCCCTTGGAGGGGCTGGAACGCTTGACCTCGCAGATGACCCGGATGCCGTCGCCGCGCAGCGCGGCCACGCCGTCCTTGGCGTCCGGCGCCTTGGCGGCGAGCTCCTTGAGCTCGTCCAGCGAGACCCGGGACTGCCGCTCGGCGAGGTCCTCGCGGACCCCTTCGACGATCGAGTCGAGCACACTCACTCGGGCGCCCCCATCATGTTTGCCAGTACGACCTGGCGAGGAGCCGGACGGTCGGTGGACCTCCGGCCCTTCGATGGTATCGGCACGGGGGAGCGCAGGGCGCATCCACCCGGCGCGCGTCTCACCGGGTGAACCCCCGAGCCGGGCCCGCGAGCTGCGGCTTCACACCTCCGTCACCGGCCGGGGGCGGCCGGGCGACCGGTGAAGACCGGCGGAAAACCGTTCCCGCCGCGTACGGATCAGACCGGCGGCGGCGCCAGGCCCGCGCCGACCGGGAGGTTGCGGACCACCGTGAAGACCAGCACCAGCAACCCCACCAGCACCCAGCGCCGGGCCCCGAGCACGAGCCGCGGGCCCGGCAGGCCGCGCAGCGCCGCCCAGAGCCAGCGCGCCCAGAGCACCGCCAGCACGGCGAACAGCAGCACCGCGACGGCGTTGTCGTGCAGCGCGGCGCTGAGGTCCCCGTGGGTCAGCGCGTGCACGCAGCGCAGACCGCCGCAGCCGGGGCACCACCAGCCGGTGGCCGCCAGGAAGGGACAGTCCGGGTAGTGCCCGGGGGCGTTCGGGTCCACCGCGGCGACGTACCCGGCGGGGGCGGCCACCGCGGCCACGGCGGCCAGCGGCGGCACCAGCCGGCGCGGCGCGGAGGGCCGGGCGGAGGCGGTGGGGGCGGGGGCGGCGTTCACGCCCATGATTGTGCCCGTCCCGGGGCCCGCGCGGGAGAATCGAAACGGCGGCCCGGAGGCCGCCGTTCACGGGAGGTCCCGGAGGATCAGGCGGAGGCGGCGGCCAGCGCGGCCTGCTCCTCGTGGGTGTACACGTTGGTGCTGGGCTGCCGACCCATGCCCGCCATCGACATGGCCTTGCCGACCACGCCGCCGAGCAGGACGACCGCCAGGCCGGCCCAGGTGAGCAGCACCGACGGCAGGATCATCGCGACGCCCGCGATGGCGAAGCCGATGAACGAGATGGTCACGCCGGTCCAGGCGGCGGGGGTGTGGCCGTGTGCTGCTGCTGCCATCGGATGGTGCTCCTTCTCGGGCCCGGCCGGCCTGGGCGGCCCTGCCGGGTTGACGTGTCCCACTGACACGTCCATTGTGCCGGGCCACACACCCGCGTCCCAAAGGGGGTGCCGGGTCTATCGCGTCACAGTGCGCGCCGGCCCGGCCCGGTCGCACCGGTCGCTCAGCCCGCCGTCGGGTCCTCGCCCCGGTCCAGCGCCTTCCACAGGTCGGCCGGGGTCTCCGCGGCGGGCGCCCGCCGCCGGGGCTCCCGGCCGGTCGGTGCCTCGTAGCGGCTGCCCATGGCCGGCCAGCCGCGCCCGTACCGGACGGTCAGCAGTCCGGCCAGCGCCAGCAGCAGCCCGCCCAGCAGTGCCACCCACGGCCAGGCGGTGTGCCCGACCCCGGTGGCGGCCGTGCCGGTCAGCGCGAGCCCGGCGGCCGCCTCGGCGTCCAGTGCGGCGGTGTCCCCGGCGCCCGCCGCGGCGGAGGCCGCGGCGCCCAGCCCGGCCAGCACCGTCAGCACCCCGACCGCGATCCGGCCGGCGCCGCGCACCGCGAACACCGCCACCGCCGCCGCCAGCGCCACCAGCGCCAGCCCGGTGGGCAGTTCGGAGATCCTCCCGCCGGTGACGGAGACCTCCAGGGTGCCCGCCAGCCCGTCCGCCCAGACCCGGCCGGCCGCGGTCAGCACCAGCACCGCGCCCAGCACGGTGAGCAGCAGCATCACCGCGAGCGTGCGCCGTCCGGCCCGCGCGGCGGGCGCGGGAGGGGAGGCGGGGTCTGCGGACACGGTGTCGGTAGGGGCTTCAGCGCTCACCGCTCCAGTGTCCCCCGGCCTCACCCCGCCGCCGCACCCGGGGTGGGCGGCCCGGCCGGGAAGTCGCCCGTCTCCAGCACCAGGGTGCCCTCCTCCAGCGGCAGGAAGAGATCGTTCCCGAACGGCACCCGCTCCGCCTCCCGGTACCCGGCGCCGGGCAGCGGACGGCTGTGCACCGTGCAGACCCGCTCCCCCGGGTCCACCACGACGTACAGCGGCACCCCCGCGTCCGCGTGGGCCCGGTGCCGCCCGGCCGGCTCCGGCCCGGCCTCCAGCACCACCACGGCGTCCCCGGGCCGGTACCGCCCGGCGGCGTCCGTCACCGCGCCGCGGGCGAGCACCACCAGCGCGGCCGTCCGGCCCCCCGGTCCCGCCTCGGTGAGGACCCCGCCGTGACCGCCCGGCTGCCGCAGGAGCTGCTCCCTGGCGACGGCCACGATCCGCCGCTGCACGTCCGGCATCCCGCTGTCCCTTCCGCTGCGGCGGGCCCGCCGGGTGCGCCGGGCCCTACGGCGTACGCAGCGTATTCGCCGTGGCGACCGCCCGCAGGACGGCGGCGGCCTTGTTGCGGCATTCGGTGTCCTCGCCGTGCGGGTCGGAGTCGGCCACCACGCCGGCGCCGGCCTGGACGTACGCGGTGCCGTCCCGCAGCACCGCGGTGCGGATGGCGATCGCGGTGTCGGAGTCCCCGGCGAAGTCCAGGTAGCCGACGCAGCCGCCGTACAGGCCGCGGCGGGTGGGCTCCAGCTCCTCGATGATCCGCATGGCCCGCGGCTTGGGGGCCCCGGACAGGGTGCCCGCCGGGAAGCAGGCGGTCAGCACGTCGAAGGCGGTGCGGCCCTCGGCGACCCGGCCGGTCACCGTGGAGACGATGTGCATGACGTGGCTGTACCGCTCGATCTGCATGAAGTCGACCACCTCGACGCTGCCCGGTTCGCAGACCCGCCCGAGGTCGTTGCGGCCGAGGTCGACCAGCATCAGGTGCTCGGCCCGCTCCTTGGGGTCGGCGAGCAGCTCGGCGGCCAGCCCGGCGTCCTCGTGCGGGGTGGCGCCGCGGTGCCGGGTGCCGGCGATCGGGTGCAGCATCGCCGCGCCGTCGGTGACCTTGACCAGCGCCTCCGGACTGGAGCCGACCACGTCGAAGCCGCCCTCGGCGCCGCCGTCCGGCCCGGGGAAGCGGAACAGGTACATGTACGGGCTGGGGTTGGTCGTGCGCAGCACCCGGTAGACGTCCAGCGCGGACGCCGGGCAGGGCGCCTCGAAGCGCTGCGAGGGCACCACCTGGAACGCCTCGCCGGCCCGGATCCGCTCCTTGATCTCCTCCACGGCCGCCCGGTAGGGCGCCCCGCCGAACGGCGAGCGGACCTCGCCCGGGCCGGTCGGGGTGAAGGTGGCCAGGCCCGGGTCGACCGGCTTGAGCAGGTCGGCCTCCATCGCGTCGAGGCGGGCCACGGCGTCCGCGTGGGCCTCGTCGACACCGCTGGCGAGGTCGTTGTGGTTGACCGCGTTGGCGATCAGCAGCACGGTGCCGTCGGCGTGGTCGAGCACCGCGAGGTCGGTGGCGAGCAGCAGGGTCAGCTCGGGCAGCTTCAGGTCGTCCGGGTTGAGGTCGGGCAGCTTCTCCAGCCGCCGCACGACGTCGTAGCCGAGGTAGCCGACCAGGCCGCCGGTGAGCGGGGGCAGGCCGTCGTCCCGCAGCCGCGGGGTGTGCAGGGCCTGCAGTGCGGCGCGCAGCACCTCCAGCGGGTCGCCGGCGGTGGGGATGCCGACCGGCGGGGTGCCGAGCCAGCGGGCGGAGCCGTCCGGGCCGACGGTCAGGGTGGCGGCGCTGCGGACGCCGACGAAGGAGTAGCGCGACCAGCTGCGCCCCTGCTCGGCGGACTCCAGCAGGAAGGTGCCGGGGCGCTCGTCGGCGAGGCTGCGGTAGAGGCCGATCGGGGTGAGGCCGTCCGCGAGGAGCCTGCGGGTGACCGGGATGACCCGGGTGTCGACGGCGAGCTTGCGGAAGGCTTCGAGATCCATGACGGGCGGCACCTTGTTGACGGAGGGACGGGGGGTGGTCAGCCGAGCGGGAGCACGTCGGCGTCGAAGCAGGTGCGGTCGCCGGTGTGGCAGGCCGCACCGGTCTGGTCGACCTTGACCAGCAGGGTGTCGCCGTCGCAGTCCAGCGCGACCGACCTGACCTCCTGGACGTGGCCCGAGGTGTCGCCCTTCACCCAGTACTCGCGCCGGCTGCGGCTCCAGTAGGTGCAGCGGCCGGTGGTGAGCGTGCGGTGCAGCGCCTCGTCGTCCATCCAGCCCAGCATCAGCA
The DNA here is from genome assembly GCF_042261735.1 of Kitasatospora sp. NPDC056327. NCBI lineage: Bacteria > Bacillati > Actinomycetota > Actinomycetes > Kitasatosporales > Streptomycetaceae > Kitasatospora > Kitasatospora sp. NPDC056327. The sequence goes on from NZ_JBHJRC010000023.1 coordinate 33,754, forward strand.
CCTCGCCGGTGTCGTACTGCTGCGCGACGGCGGGGAGCAGGCCGTCCGCGGTGCGCCTGAGACGGGCGGCGATGTCGGGGGCCAGGGCGGTGGAACCGGGGGCGGCGGGTGAGGTGGACATGGGGCCCATTGTGTCAGCCCGGTCCGGCCGCCCGGCCGGGCCGACCATCGGATGGGACGAGTTGTGCCAACCGCCTGCCGGACCGGCCCGTTCTGCGCCATTCTCGTGGTCATGACCTCCGAGCAGCACTCCGCCGGACCCGCCGAACCGCCGGGCGGCGACGACCGGCCCCGTCCGGGGGACGCCGCCGGCACCGGGCCGTCCCGGGGCCTGCTGGCCGGCGTGGCGGCCGTGCTGGTGCTGCTGCTCGCCGTGGTGGCGACCGTGCTGCTGTGGCCCGGGGACGACCCGGCCCCGAAGCCGCCGCCGCCCTCCCCCTCCGTCACCCCGACGCCCACGCCCACGCCGACCCCCACCCCGACGCCGACCCCCACCCCGACGCCCACCAGGACCGTGCCGTACGCCTTCTTCGCCGTCGGCACCTGCCTGGACCACCCGCAGCTGAACAAGAAGGTCACCAGGCCGGAGGCCCGCCCCTGCGAGGAGAAGCACGACGGCGAGGCGGTCGCCGACCAGCTGCTGCCGGAGGGGCTGACCGGCGACTACCAGATCGCCAACGCGATGCGGGACGGCTGCAAGGAGGCCCAGGCCGCCGCCGAGGCCCGGCAGGGCGGCGGCGGACCGTACTACAGCTACCCGGTGGGCCCCAGCCACGCCTTCTACCAGCAGGGCTGGCGCGACTACACCTGCATCCTGACGGCCGGCAACCGGCCCGAGGGCACCAAGCTCACCGGCCGGCTGCGCTGAACGGCCCTCCGTGCTCCTACTCTTGACCGCATGTCGAACCACGCCCTCGCCGAGCGCCACCGGCTGGCCGCGCTGCTGGCCGCCGCCGGACCGGACGCACCCACCCTCTGCGCCGGGTGGTCCACCCGGGACCTCGCCGCCCACCTGGTGATCCGCGAACGGCGGCCGGACGCCGCCGCCGGCATCCGGATCGGCCCGTTGGCGGGCTGGACCGACCGGGTGCAGGAGTCCTACGCCGCCCGCCCCTACGAGGAGCTGGTGCGGCTGTTCCGCTCCGGCCCGCCGCTGTTCTCGCCGTTCTCGCTGCCGGGCGCGGACGAGGCGGCCAACACCGTCGAGTACTTCGTGCACGCCGAGGACGTCGCCCGGGCCGGCGACGACCCGCGGCCGCGGTCCGTGCCGGACGGCCGGGCCGAGGCGCTCTGGCGCCGGCTGCCGCTGATCGCCCGTCTGGAGGCGGGCCGCCGCTCCCCGGTGCGGCTGGAGCTGTGCCGGCCGGACGGCCGGAGCACGGCGGCCGGTCCGGCCGGTCCGCCGGTCGTGCGGATCACCGGCGAGCCGGGCGAGCTGGTGCTGTTCGCCTTCGGCCGCGGCGCCCGCACCGAGCTGACGGTGGACGGCCCCCGGGACGCCGTCGAGGCGCTGCGCCACGTCCTGCCGCTGCCGTAGGACCGGCCGGACGCCCCCGCGGCCTCCCCGGCTGCGGATGCCGGCGGTGGGGTGCAGACTCGCAGATGGCCGGGAGGGGCGCTGCCGGGCCCGCCCGGCGGCCCGCCCGGCCGTCCGCCCCGTCCCCCTCCCCCGAAGGGACGCGCCACCATGATCACCACCGAATTCCCGGCCGGCTCCCCCTGCTGGATCGACCTCGGCAGCCCGGACCCGGCGGCCGCCGCGGCCTTCTACGGAACGGTCTTCGGCTGGACCTTCCGGTCGGCCGGCCCGGAGGCCGGCGGCTACGGCTTCCTCCAGCAGGACGGCCGCACGGTCGCCGCCGTCGGCCCGCTCACCGAGGAGGGGGCCGGCTCCGCCTGGACCACGTACTTCCGCACGGCGGACGCCGGGGCCGCCGCCCGGGCCGTCCAGGAGGCCGGCGGCACCGTCCGGGTCCCGGCCTTCGACGTGATGGACGCCGGGCGGACGGCCCAGCTGACCGACCCCCAGGGCGCCCGGTTCGCCGTCTGGCAGCCCGGCGCGGTCACCGGCCTGGACACCGTCTCCGAGGACGGCGCGCTGATCTGGGTCGAGCTGCACACCGGCTCGGTGGACGCGGGCTTCGCCTTCTACGAGCAGGTCTTCGGCTGGCGGTTCGAGGACTTCCCCGCGCCCGGCATGACCTACCGCGTGGTCTCGCCGGCCGGGGGCGGGCTGCAGGCCACCACCTTCGGCGGGATCGCCCCGCTGGCGGACGGCGGACCGGCCTCCTGGACGCCCTACTTCGGCGCCTCCGACGTGGACGCCGTGGTCGCCCGGGCCACCGGCGCCGGCGCCACCGTGCTGATGGGTCCGGAGAGCGTCCCGGACGTCGGCCGGCTGGCCTGGCTGGCCGACCCGTTCGGCGCCCCGTTCGCCCTGATCAAGGGCGAGCCGCCGAAGGAGTCCTGACCCGGCCGGCCCCGGACCGCCCGTCCGCCCCCGCCCCCGCCCGCCGCCCGTCCTTCGGCCCCCGCGCGTCCCCGTCCTTCCGCCGCTCTCCGCCCTGCGCTAGCCTCACGAGCGCGGGGAGGGGTGACGCCGTGCAGCGTGCGGAATCGACCGGGAGCTGGCCCGCGGGCACCCTGCTCGCCGAACTGCGCCGCGACGGCTCACCCGCCGCGCTGGCCGCCGAGCAGGCCGTCCTGCGGCTGGGCACCCGGCGCGCGCACGACCGCGGCGAGACCCTGATCCTCGGCCGCGACCTCGGCGGCTTCGTGCTGCTCCTGCTGTCCGGCTTCACCAAGGCCACCGTCGAGGACACCGGGGGCACGACCGCGCTGCTGGACATCCGCGCCTACGGGGACGTCGTCGGCGAGACCGCCGCGCTCGACGGCCTGCCCCGCTCGGCGACGGTGACCGCCGCCGGGCCGGTCACGGTCCGCCGGATCTCCCAGGCCGACTGGCTGCACTGGCTCGGCACCCACCCGACGGCCGGCATCGCGCTCTGCCGCTGCCTGGTGCACCGCGGCCGGGTCACCACCCGGCGGCTGGTCGGGCTCGCCTCGGAACCGGTGGTCACCCGGCTGGCCGAGCGGCTCGCCGACCTCGCCCGCCGCTACGGCACCCCGGCCCCGGGCGGCGTCGGCATCACCGTCCGCCCCGGGCTCAGCCAGGCCGAACTGGCCGACCTGACCGGCGCGGGGGAACGGCGGGTGCACGCCGCCCTGCACGAGCTGGCCGCCCTCGGCCTGGTCCGGCCCGGCCGGCGCAGCACGGTCGTGCTGTCGCTGCCCGGGCTGCTGGCGGTGGCCGCCGGTGAGCGGCCCGGGCCCGCGGGGCGGACGGTCAGCGGACCGGGTGCCCGGCCTCCTGGAGCGCCTTCTTGACCTCGCCGATCCGCAGGTCGCCGAAGTGGAAGACGCTGGCGGCCAGCACCGCGTCCGCGCCGGCCTCCACCGCCGGGGCGAAGTCGGCGAGCCGGCCGGCTCCGCCGGAGGCGATCACCGGCACCGACACGGTCGCCCGGACGGCCCGGATCAGCTCCAGGTCGTAGCCGTCCTTGGTGCCGTCGGCGTCCATCGAGTTGAGCAGGATCTCGCCCGCGCCCAGCTCGGCGGCGCGCCCGGCCCACTCCACGGCGTCCAGGCCGGTGCCCCGGCGGCCGCCGTGCGTGGTGACCTCGAACCCGGAGGCGGTCTCGGTGCCCTCGGGGCAGCGGCGGGCGTCCACCGAGAGCACCAGCACCTGGCGGCCGAACCTCTGGGCGATCTCCCGGACCAGCTCGGGGCGGGCGATGGCGGCGGTGTTGACGCCGACCTTGTCGGCGCCGGCCCGCAGCAGCCCGTCGACGTCCTCGACGGCGCGGATGCCGCCGCCGACGGTGAGCGGGATGAACACCTGCTCGGCGGTGCGGCGGACCACGTCGTAGGTGGTCCCGCGGTCGCCGGAGGAGGCGGTGATGTCGAGGAAGGTCAGCTCGTCGGCGCCCTCGGCGTCGTAGAGCTTGGCCATCTCGACCGGGTCCCCGGCGTCGCGCAGGTTCTGGAAGTTGACGCCCTTGACCACGCGGCCGGCGTCGACGTCCAGGCAGGGGATGACACGTACTGCGAGGGTCACGGCTGATTGCCTTCCAGAGCTTCCAGAGTCTCGGCGAGCCCGGACCGGTGGGCGTCGATCTCGACCTCGACCATCATCCGGGGGTCGACCAGGCCCTCGACCACCACCATCGTGGCGGCCGGGCGGACCTCGCCGAAGAGGGACTTGTGGGCGCGGCCGACCTCCTCGCAGTCCCGGACGTGGGTCACGTACATCCGGGTGCGGACCACGTCCGCCAGGGTGAGGCCGAACCGCTCCAGGGCCGCGCGCGCCGTCCCGAAGGCGGCCAGCGTCTGCCCGTGGGGGTCGCCCTCGCACTGGACCACGCCGTCGGCGTCGACGGCGGTGGAGCCGGACACGAGGACGAAGTCCCCGGCCGCGACGGCCCGCGCGAATCCGTACTCCTCCTCCCAGGGGGAGGAGCCGGTCAGTCGGTCGGGCCGCCGCGCGGCCGGGGTCTGACTCATCGGGACACAGTCTCCAGGGCCTCTTCGAGGGTGAACTTGCCCTCGTAGAGTGCCTTGCCGACGATCGCGCCCTCGACTCCCTCGCCGGTCAGACCGGCGATCGCCCGCAGGTCGTCCAGCGAGGAGACACCGCCGGAGGCGACCACCGGGCGGTCGGTGGCGGCGCAGACGTCGCGCAGCAGCTGCAGGTTGGGGCCGGTCAGGGTGCCGTCCCGGTTGACGTCGGTGACCACGTAGCGGGCGCAGCCCTCGGCGTCCAGGCGGGCCAGGACGTCGAAGAGCTGGCCGCCGTCGCTGGTCCAGCCGCGGCCGCGCAGGGTGGTGCCGACCACGTCCAGGCCGACCGCGATCCGGTCGCCGTGCTCGGCGATGACCTTCGCGACCCACTCGGGGCTCTCCAGGGCGGCGGTGCCGAGGTTGACCCGGGTGCAGCCGGTGGCCAGCGCGGCGGCCAGCGACGCGTCGTCGCGGATGCCGCCGGACAGCTCGACCCTGATGTCGAGGGTCTCGGTGACCTCGCGCACCAGGTCCCGGTTGGAGCCGGTGCCGAAGGCGGCGTCGAGGTCGACCAGGTGGAGCCACTCGGCGCCGGCGTTCTGCCAGGCCAGGGCGGCGGCGAGCGGCTCGCCGAAGGAGGTCTCGGTGCCGGAGGCGCCCTTGACCAGGCGCACGGCCCGGCCGTCGCGGACGTCGACGGCGGGAAGCAGTTCGAGGCGGCTCATCGTGGAAACTCTTCCGTCGTCAGAGGGTGTCGACCCAGTTGGTCAACAGGGCGGCGCCGGCGTCGCCGGACTTCTCGGGGTGGAACTGGGTGGCCCACAGCGGACCGTTCTCGATGGCCGCGACGAACGGCTGCCCGTGCGTGGCCCAGGTGACCAGCGGCGGGTCGATCCGCGCGCTGTGCGTCTCCAGCTCCCAGTGGCGCACCCCGTAGGAGTGGACGAAGTAGAAGCGGGTGTCCGCGTCCAGGCCGGCGAACATCCGGCTGCCCCCGGGGGCGTCCACCGTGTTCCAGCCCATGTGCGGGACGACCGGCGCCTCCAGCGGCTCCACGGTGCCCGGCCACTCGTCGCAGCCGGGGGTCTCCACCCCGTGCTCGACGCCCTTCTCGAAGAGGATCTGCATGCCGACGCAGATGCCCATGACCGGTCGGCCGCCGGCCAGGCGGCGGCCGATGATCCAGTCCCCGCGGACCGACTTGAGGCCGCGCATGCAGGCCTCGAAGGCGCCGACGCCGGGGACGAGCAGGCCGTCGGCGTCCATCGCGGCCCGGTAGTCGGAGGTGACGGTGACGTTCGCCCCGGTCCGCTCCAGGGCGCGCTGCGCCGAACGGAGGTTGCCCGAGCCGTAGTCGAGCACCACGACGTTCTTGCCCATGTTCAGGTGTCCAGTCTTTCGTTCGCTCGACGGTTACAGGCGCATCAGGCCGGAGCCGAGGCACATCACCGAGCCCAGCGCGAGCACGAGGATGACGCCCTTCGACTGCTTCTGCTTCCAGAACGAGATGACGCCGCCGGCCAGGAACAGCCCGACGAAGATGAGGATCATCGCGGTGTTGCTCACAGTGCACCCTTGGTCGACGGGAGGATGCCGGCCGCGCGCGGGTCGCGCTCGGCGGCGTAGCGCAGGGCCCGGGCCAGCGCCTTGAACTGGCACTCCACGATGTGGTGCGCGTTGCGCCCGTACGGCACGTGGACGTGCAGGGCGACCTGGGCCTGGGCCACGAAGGACTCCAGGATGTGGCGGGTCATGGTGGTGTCGTAGGTGCCGATCATCGGCGCCATGCGCTCCGGCTCGGTGTGCACCAGGTAGGGGCGGCCGGAGAGGTCGACGGTCACCTGGGCGAGCGACTCGTCCAGCGGCACGGTGCAGTTGCCGAACCGGTAGATGCCGACCTTGTCGCCGAGCGCCTGCCGGAAGGCGGCGCCGAGCGCGAGGGCGGTGTCCTCGATCGTGTGGTGGGTGTCGATGTGCAGGTCGCCGTCGGTCTTCACGGTGAGGTCGAAGAGGCCGTGGCGCCCGAGCTGGTCGAGCATGTGGTCGTAGAAGCCGACGCCCGTGGAGATGTCGGTCTTGCCGGTGCCGTCCAGGTCTATCTCGACCAGGACGGAGGTCTCCTTGGTGGTGCGCTCGACGCGTCCGATGCGGGTCATTCGGGGTTACAGCTCCTGACTGGCTGCGCGCGCGGAGCGCGCACGTTCAAGGGCGGGGGTGGGCGACGGGAGGGCCGCGGCGACGGCCTCCAGGAAGGCGTCGTTCTCGGCGGGGGTGCCGGCGGTGACGCGCAGCCACCCCGGGACGCCGTTGTCACGGACCAGGACGCCGCGGTCGAGGACGGCCTGCCAGACGGCGTGGGTGTCGTCGAAGCGGCCGAACTGGACGAAGTTGGCGTCCGAGTCGGTCACCTCCAGACCGAGCCCGCGCAGCGCCCCGACCAGCCGGTCGCGCTCGGCCTTGAGCCGGCCGACGTAGCCGAGCAGGGTGTCGGTGTGCTCCAGGCAGGCCAGCGCGGTCGCCTGGGTGACGGCCGACAGGTGGTACGGCAGGCGCACCAGCTGCACCGCGTCCACCACCGCCGGGTCGGCGGCCAGGTAGCCCAGGCGCAGCCCGGCCGCGCCGAAGGCCTTGGACATGGTGCGGGAGACCACCAGGTTGGGGCGGCCCCCGATCAGCGGCAGCAGCGAGTCGCGGTGCGAGAACTCGACATACGCCTCGTCGACCACCACCAGGCTGGGCCGGGCGGCCTGCGCGGCCTCGTACAGCCGCAGCACGGTGGCGGCGTCGACGGCGGTGCCGGTCGGGTTGTTCGGCGAGCAGACGAACACCACGTGCGGGCGGTGCTCGGCGATCGCCGCGACGGCGGCGTCCAGGTCGATGGTGAAGTCGGCGTTGCGCGGGCCGGAGATCCAGCCGGTGCCGGTGCCGCGGGAGATCAGCGCGTGCATCGAGTAGGAGGGCTCGAAGCCGATCGCGGTGCGGCCGGGGCCGCCGAAGGTCTGCAGCAGCTGCTGGATGACCTCGTTGGAGCCGTTGGCGGCCCAGACGTTCTCCCGGGCGACGGCGTGGCCGGTGGTGCGGGTGAGGTAGGCCGCCAGGCCGTCGCGCAGCTCGACCGCGTCCCGGTCGGGGTAGCGGTTGAGCGAGCGGGCGGCCTCGGCGACCCGCTCGGCGATCCGGGCGACCAGCTCCTCGGGGAGCGGGTACGGGTTCTCGTTGGTGTTCAGCTGGACCGGGACGTCGAGCTGCGGGGCGCCGTAGGGCGACTGGCCGCGCAGCTCGTCCCGGACGGGGAGGTCGTCGATCGTGGTCACGTGCCCGGCACACTCCAGTCGAATCGGGCCTTGATCGCGTCGCCGTGCCCGGGAAGGTCCTCGGCGTCCGCCAGGTTGACGACGTGCGCGGCGATGCCGGCCAGTGCCTCGCGGTCGTACTCGACGACCTGCACGCCGCGCAGGAAGGTCTGCACGGACAGGCCCGAGGAGTGGCAGGCGCAGCCGCCGGTGGGCAGCACGTGGTTGGAGCCGGCGGCGTAGTCGCCGAGCGAGACCGGGGTGAACCGGCCGATGAAGATCGCGCCCGCGTTGCGGACCTTCGCCGCGACCGCGTGCGGGTCCCGGGTCTGGATCTCCAGGTGCTCGGCCGCGTAGGCGTTGACCACGGCCAGGCCCTGCTCGACGTCGTCGACCAGGATGATGCCGGACTGCCGGCCGCCGAGCGCCTCGGCCACCCGCTCGGCGTGCCTGGTGCGGGCGACCTGGACCTTCAGCTCGGCCTCGACCGCGTCGGCGAGCGCGACCGAGTCGGTGACCAGCACCGAGCCCGAGGTCGGGCCGTGCTCGGCCTGGCTGATGAGGTCGGCGGCGACGTCCACCGGGTCGGCGCTGTCGTCGGCGAGGACGGCGATCTCGGTCGGGCCGGCCTCGGAGTCGATGCCGATCCGGCCGGCGAAGTAGCGCTTGGCGGCGGCCACGTAGATGTTGCCGGGGCCGGTCACCACGTTCACCGGCTCGCACTCCTCGGTGCCCAGCGCGAACATGGCGACCGCCTGGGCGCCGCCGACCGCGTACACCTCGGTGACGCCGAGCAGCGCGCAGGCCGCCAGGATGGCCGGGTGCACCCGGCCGCCGAAGGCCTTCTGCGGCGGCGAGGTCACCGCGATGCCGCGCACGCCCGCCTCCTGGGCCGGCACCACGTTCATCACGACGGAGGACGGGTAGACGGCCAGGCCGCCGGGCACGTAGAGGCCGACCCGGTCCACCGGCACCCAGCGCTGGGTCACCGTGCCGCCGGGCACCACCTGGGTGGTGTGGTCCTCGCGGCGCTGGTCGGCGTGGACGGTGCGGGCGCGGCGGATCGACTCCTCCAGCGCGGCGCGCACCTTCGGGTCCAGGCCCTCCAGTGCCTCGGCGATCTGCCCGGCCGGGACCCGGGTGGTCTCCAGCCGCACGCCGTCGAAGCGCTCGGTGATCTCGATCAGCGCCGCGACTCCGCGATGATGCACGTCCTCGGCGATCGGGCGCACCGTTTCGAGGGCGGCCGCGACGTCGAGGTCGGCACGGGGCAGCAGGTCGCGCGGGTCGTCGAGCGAGCCGCGCAGATCGATTCGAGAGATCACGCCACCCAGTGTAAGGAGTGGCCGGAACCGGCGGCCCCGCATTTCAGTCCGTGATACGAAGAGCGAGACGACCGGGGGAACGCAGGGGGGAACCATGACGGACCGGACGGAACGGACGGAACGGGCGCCGGACGACTGGACGGCGGCCGAGCAGGCGCTCTGGCAGGCGTTCCGGCACGGCCGGATCCACGACCTGCGCACCGGCGACCCGGCCGGCGACGACCCGTTCGGCGGGGCCGACTGGGGACCCGAACGGACCGTCCGTGCCCAGGTGATCGCCCGCCTGCTGCTGGACGGGCCCGCCCCCGTCCCCGGCCGGGTCGCCTCGCTGAAGCTGACCGGCGCCCTGGTCAGCGGCCCGCTGCGGCTCGCCGGCGGCACCATCGCGCAGTACGTCGAACTGCACGACTGCCGGTTCGACCAGAAGATCCTGATGTCCGAGGCCGAGGCCGGCACCCTGCGCCTGGTCGGCTGCCTGGTTCCCCGGCTGGAGGCCTCCCGGCTGGTCACCTCCGGGGACCTCCACCTGGCCCGCTGCCGCTTCCCGCAGGGCGTCCGGCTCACCGACGCCAGGATCGGCACCGACCTGCTGCTCAACCAGGCCGTGATCGGCGGTGACCGGTTCGGCCGCTCGCTGTCCGCCGACGGCCTCGCCGTCAGCCAGGACTTCGAGGCCGAGCGGCTGGAGTCGGTCGGCGAGCTCAGCCTGCGCACCGCCCGAATAGGCGGCCGGTTCTCGCTGCGCGGCGCCCTGCTGCGGTCCGTCCCGGACAACCCCAACGCGCTCAACGCCCCCCGGATCACCGTCGGCCACACCCTGTACCTCAGCAGCTCGGCGGACCGCGGCTGGACCGACTCGCAGTCCTACTACGGCTCCGGCTACGGCCAGGTCGTCCCGCCCGGCGCCGCCAGCACCCCGTTCCGCGCGCACGGCCGGGTCCGGCTCTCCGACGGCCGCTTCGAGAACGCCTGCCTGATCTCCGGCGCCGAGTTCCACCTCGGCGAGGGCGACGAACTGGCGCTGCGCCGGATCCAGACCCCCGAGCTCCGGTTCACCTGCCGCACCCCGCCCACCGGCACCGTCTCGCTCTCCCGCGCCCGGATCGGCAACCTCGTCGACTCCCCCGACGCCTGGCCGCAGGGCAAGCACCTCGGCCTCACCGGCTTCACCTACGAGTGCCTGCGCCCGGCCGCGCCGTTCACCGTCCGCCAGCGGATCGCCTGGCTGGAGAGCGCCTCGGTGGAGTTCCAGCCCGAGTCCTACGAGCAGCTCGCCGCCGCGCTGCGCCGCGACGGCGCCGACGACGACGCCCGCGAGGTGCTGTACGCCAAGCAGCGCCGCCGCCGGCAGACCCTGCCGCTGCCCGCCCGGCTCTGGGGCCGGATCCAGGACGCCACCGTCGGCTACGGCTTCCGCCCCGGCCGGGCCGCGCTCTGGCTGCTGCTCGCCTGGGCGCTCGGGAGCCTCTACTTCGCCACCCACCGGCTCCAGCCGCTCAAGTCCGACGAGCGCCCGCACTGGAACCCGGTGCTGTACGCGCTCGGCCAGCTGCTGCCGGTCGTCGACCTCGGCCAGACCGGCTGGAACCCCGGCGGCACCGCCCAGTGGGTCTCCTCGGGCCTGGTCGTCGTCGGCTGGGTGCTCGCCACCACGGTCGCCGCCGGGGCCAGCCGGATGCTCCAGCGCGGCTAGCCGCGGGGGGCTCACCGGCGCCCGCGGGGAGAACCCCTGAGCGCTCGGCGCGCCCGGGGAACTACGCTGTCCGCCGTGACAGAACGGCTGCCGCTCTTCCCGCTGAACACCGTGCTCTACCCGGGCCTGGTGATGCCCCTGAACGTCTTCGAGGAGCGCTACCGCCGTCTCGTCGCCGACCTGCTCGAACAACCCGGGGACCGGCCCCGCCGCTTCGGCGTGCTCGCCGTCAAGGACGGCCGCGACGTCGCCCCGGTCCGCCCGGAGGAAGGCCCGGCCGGTCCGCTGGACGGCCTGGGCACCGCCACCGGCGACCCGCTGGAGGCGCTGTACCACGTCGGCTGCGTCGCCGACGTGACCTCCGTGCAGCCGCAGCCGGACGGCCGGTACGAGCTGCTGGTCACCGGCACCACCCGGTTCCGGCTGCGCTCCGTCGACGTCTCCGGCCCCTACCTCACCGGCGAGACCGAGACCGTCGAGGAGCGCCCCGGCGAGGGCTCCGGCGCCCTCGCCGCCGAGGTCGAGCGGGTCTTCCGCACCTACCAGCGGCGGCTCGCCGGCGCCCGCGAGGCCAGCACCGTCGGCCGCCAGGAGCTGCCCGACGACCCTCAGGTGCTGTCCTACCTGGTCGCCGCGGCCGCCGTCCTGGAGGTCCCGTTCAAGCAGCAGCTGCTGGCCTGCCCGGACAACGCCCAACGGCTGCGCACCGAGCTCGACCTGCTGCGCCGCGAGGCGGCGGTGCTGAGCTGGCTCCCCTCGCTGCCCGCCGTCAACCTCACCCGTCAGTCCTTCAGTCCCAACTGACCGACCCCAGCGATTGCGGAGGCCCCGTGGCCAGGAAGCCGAAGAAGGGCGGCCAGGGCACGCCCGCGACGGTCGCCCTGGAGACCGCCGCCGTGCCGTTCACCGTCCACTCCTACCCGCACGACCCGGCCGCGGAGTCGTACGGCGGCGAGGCCGCCGAGGCGCTGGGCGTCGCGGCGGACCGGGTCTTCAAGACCCTGGTGGCCGACGTCGACGGCGTGCTCACCGTCGGCGTCGTCCCGGTCGCCGGCCGGCTCGACCTCAAGGCGCTGGCCGCCGCGGTCGGCGGCAAGCGCGCCACGATGGCCGACCCGGCCGCCGCCGAGCGCAGCAGCGGCTACGTCCTCGGCGGCATCTCGCCCCTCGGCCAGCGCCGTCCGCTGCGCACCGTCGTCGACACGAGCGCGCTCGGCCACCCGACCGTGTACGTCTCGGCCGGCCGCCGCGGCCTGGAGGTGGAGCTCGCCCCCGCCCACCTCGTCACGCTCACCGGCGCCCGGACCGCCCCCATCACCCGCTGACGGGGGCGCGGCGGGATCCGCCGCGGCGCGGAACCGCGGCGGCCCCGCTCCGGGCGTGCCCCGCTCAGCCCTCCCGGCGCTCCTGGACCGGAGCCCCCGCGTCCAACGGCGCGGGCCCGGGCACCCAGTACGGCGGCGGGTCCTCCTCGCGCTTGCCGAAGGCGGCCGACAGCGCCAGCAGCACCACCATCGCCGCCATCGGCCACGCCAGCACCGCCCCGTACGCCCCGAGGTCGATGTCGGCCTCGAAGTGTCCGCCGTTGCCGACCCGCCGCGCCTCCCCGATCAGGTCCCGGCTCGGCCCGAGCCACCGCCCGAGGCCCCACGCCCCCACCGAGGCCAGCAGCCCGCCGACGGCCAGCCCGGCCGCCACCGCGATCCCGCCGCCGCGCTTGCGGGTGAGCAGGAACGCGCCCAGGGCCGTGAGGATGCCCGTCCCCAGCCCGATCAGCACGAAGACGCTGTCGGCCCCGGCCCGCTGCTCGCCCTCCGGGTCCCCGTAGAGGATCTTGTTGCCGTCCACCACCAGCGGCACCCTGGGGGCCAGCCAGGCCCACAGCACGCCCATGACGACGCCCAGCACCAGACAGACCAGCACCACGACCGCCGCGACCCTCAGCTCGGGCAGCAGCCGCTGCGCCACCGGCTCCGCCGGCCGCCCCTTCGCGGCGACCGGGTCCGGCCCCGACGGCAGCGCGTACGGGTCGGGCACGGACGCGGACCCGGGCACGGGCGCCTCGTACGGGGCGGACGCGGCGTCCGCGGGAACGGCGTCCGAAGGAACGGCGGCATCGGTACGGCCGTCGGCCCGCGCGGGGTCCGGAGGTGTGTTCGGTACGGTCACGTCCCCATCGTTTCACGGTCCCCGCCCCCGCGGACCGGCCACCCACCGACCGGACGGCCGCCCCCGGAAGGCCCGCCCGGGTCCGCGGCGGACCCGCCCGCTACCGCCGGGTCGCCCGCCGGTACGCCCAGGTGGCGACCGCCAGCGACACCACGCCGACCCCCGCGCACACCGCGAGGTCCCCGGCCACCGCCGCCCAGTCCGGCGACGGCCGGAAGGTCCGGGCGAACGCCTCGACGGCGTAGGTGGACGGCAGCAGGTCGCGCAGCAGCAGCACCGGCTGCGGCAGGTTGTCGACGGGCAGCACGCCCAGCAGCAGCGCCGCCGACATGCCCAGCTGCCCGAGCATGGTGGCGATCTCCTGCCGGGGCGCGAGCAGTCCGCAGGCCGCGCCCAGGCCGGCGAGCGCCGCCCCGGCCAGCGGCACCACCGCGAGCAGCACCCACAGCTGGCCGAGCGGCAGCCCGAACATCACCGCGCCGACCCCGGCCGTGACCAGCGTCCCCGGCAGGGTGAACGAGGCGAACGCGGCGGCCGCGCCGAGCACGACCGAGGCGGCCGGCACCGGCAGCGTCGCGTAGTGGTCCAGGCCGCCGCTGGCCCGCAGCCGGCCGAAGTACTGGGCGAGCAGGTTGAGCGCCACGAAGGCGACGACCAGCACGCTGGAGCCGGACACCACGTAGCGCGCGGCCGAGGTCTGCCCGGCGTCGACGACGCCCCGCATCATCACCAGGATGCCGAGCGACTGGAAGGTGGCCACGAACAGCAGCGGGATCCGCGCCACCCGGGCCCGCGCGAGCTGCGCCCGGTAGACCGCGGCGAGGGCGGGCAGCAGCCGGGCCGCGGGAGCGAGCGGGGCGGGCCCGCCGGCCGTCGAAGCGGTCGTCCGCGGCGGTGCCGAGAGCAGCATCACTTGGCCAGTCCTCCATGGCGGCCGCCCAGTTCGAGGTAGGCGTCCTCAAGGCTCGGGGCGGCCAGGGTGAAGTCGTCCAGGGCCGCGAAGGCCGGGCCGGTGGTGACGGCGGCGACCAGTTCGCGGGCCTGCTCGGGGGTGGTGCGCACGGTCCAGCGGCGGCCGGTGCGTTCGGCCCGTTCGGCCAGCGCGGCCACCGCGGGGACGGTCAGCGGCGCCTCGTCCCGCCACACCAGGTCGAGCCGGACGTGGCCGTCGACCAGCGCCTTGAGCCCGCCGGGGGTGTCGCAGGCGATCACCCGCCCGTCGTCCAGCACGGCGACCCGGTCCAGCACGGTCTCCGCCTCGATCACGTTGTGGGTGACCAGCAGCACGGTGGCGGAGCGCTCGGAGCGGCGGCGCTCGACCGCCGACCAGACGGCCCGCCGCGCGACCGGGTCCATACCGGTGGTGGGCTCGTCCAGGACGAGCAGCGGCCGGTCGCCGACCAGGGCGGCGGCGACGCAGGCCAGCCGGCGCTGGCCGCCGGACAGCTTGGCGAGCGGGCGGTGGGCGAGCGGCTCAAGACCGAGTTCGGTGATCACCTCGTCGGCGGCGGCGCGGGCCCCGGCCCGGCTCAGCCCGCGCAGCCGCCCGGTGGTCTCGGCGGCGAGCGCGACGGTCAGCTCGTCGAGGGCGGTCGACTCCTGGCCCAGGTAGCCGAGCAGCCGGGCGGCCCGCCCGGGGTGCCGGACGATGTCGTGACCGAGGATCTCGATGCTGCCGGAGTCCGGCCGCAGCAGACCGGTGAGCTGGCGCACCAGGGTGGACTTGCCCGCGCCGTTGGGGCCGAGCAGACCGAAGATCTCGCCCTGCCGGACGGTCAGCGTGATGCCGTCGTTGGCCCGGACCGCGGCACCGGCCGGCGCGCCGCGCCCGGCGCGGTACGTCCTGACCAGGTCCCGTACGGCGCAGCACGGCGAGGTCTCCTGGGGCGCCCGCCCGGCCGTGTCGCTCACGACCGAAGACTCTACGCGGTGCAACACGCGAACCGGACAACGGGGCCCGTTCCACCCCTCGCGCTGCGCCCGTCCCCGCCGTCCCGTCCGCCGCCTCCCGGCCGGCCCGGCCGGGCCGGGCCGCCGGCGCTCAGTCGTCGACGACCATGTGCCC
Source organism: Kitasatospora sp. NPDC056327 (assembly GCF_042261735.1). Classification (NCBI taxonomy): domain Bacteria; kingdom Bacillati; phylum Actinomycetota; class Actinomycetes; order Kitasatosporales; family Streptomycetaceae; genus Kitasatospora; species Kitasatospora sp. NPDC056327. The sequence goes on from NZ_JBHJRC010000023.1 coordinate 48,859, forward strand.
GCCGGGCACCCGGGCGGCGAGCTCCTTCCAGAAGCCGGCCCGGATGGCGTACCGGTCGTGCTCGTCGATCTGGTCGTCCTTGTGCGCGAGCAGCCCGAACCGGGCGGCGTAGCGCAGCAGCTCGCCGTCGACCCGGTGCGGGATGCGCGGGTAGCCGGGCCAGAGCACGATGAGCCGTTCGGTGTCGCCGAGCCGGGTGGTCCAGCGGCGGGCGAAGACCTGGCCGACCTCGTGGGCGTCGCCGCCGATGGAGGTGATGTCCTCCTCGCGGTCGGCCCAGCGCTGCTCGGCGGTGGTCAGCTGGGCGAGGGTGGGCAGGCCGTCGCCGGCGGTGACGGCGGGCTCGGCGACGGGCCGGTCGATCCAGCCCCGGTCGGAGGACCAGCGCAGCACCGGACCGGTCGCCGGCTGGACGGCGGCGGCCTGCCGGTCGGCGCTGCGTCCGGCGAGGTCCTTGGGCGTGGGGACGACCTTGAGTCCGGCGGCGGCGGGCTGCGGGCGTCCGTTGACGGCCGGCCCCGCGGTGGCGGCCACGGCGGCGGCGACCGCCGCGGCGGCGGGTTCACCGACGGCCGGGCGGCCGGGCACCGGGGCGTCGGGCAGCGGGCCGGGCAGACCGGCCGGGGGCGCGGCGGGCGGCGCGGCGAGGATCTTGGCGATGTCGTGCCGGGCGCCGGGGCCGGGGAAGACGCTGGAGGTGTCGCGCAGCGTGAAGGAGCCCTCGATCCACTCCCGGTCCAGCACCCGCCGCTCGTCGGCCTCGCCGACCAGGTCCTCGGACTGGTTGAAGTCGCCGTCGGCGGCCTGCAGCGCCCACAGGTGCACGACGACGCCGTGCTCCTTGGCGGACATCATGCCGGGCAGCAGGTCGCCGTCGCCGGTGATCAGCACGACGTCGGCGCAGGCCCGGTTACGGGCGAGCTCGGACAGCTCGGCGTGCATCGCGGCGTCGACCCCCTTCTGCACCCAGCGCCCCTCGGCCCGGGTGAGCGCGCCCAGCCGGACGGTGACCCGGGGCAGTACCCGCAGCCGCCGGTGCTCGGGCATCGGGCGGCGCTCGGGCGCGGCGTCGAACCAGTAGATCCGCAGCAGCGGCAGGCCGGTCTCGGCCTCGGCGCGCTCGCGCAGGGCGGCGATCAGCGCGATGTGGTCGACGGTGACCTTGGACCGGGACGGGTCGCCGGCCAGCAGGCTCGCGGCGGCGCCCAGCAGGTATCCGGCGTCCACCAGGACGACACAACGGTCCATCGCGCACCTCTTTCCGCTCGCCCTCGGGGTGGGGCTCCGCCGGGGCCGGCGGTGCCGGGGTGGGCGCGGTGCGCCCGGCGCCGGGCGGCGTGGGTGAGGGGGTGCCCGCAGCCGCCCGATCGTTGGGTCACCTTTTCCCCCGGACCCGCCCGCCGAACCACGGCGTTTTGTCGCGTTCCCGCAACAGGACGAGGCCCCCCGTCCGTTCCCGGACGGGGG
>NZ_JBHJRC010000024.1:0-50165 GCF_042261735.1 Kitasatospora sp. NPDC056327
GCGCGGGGGCCGGGGCCGCGGGGGCCACCGGGGCCGGCTGCACCGGCGCGGGCGCGGCCGGGGCGGCGGGGGCCTGCGCGGCGGGGGCCTGGACGGCCGGAGCTGCGGCGGGCGCGGGGGCGGCGGCGGGGGTCGGCGTGGTGCCGACCGGGGTCGCGGCCTGGGTCACTGGGGTCACCTCGGTACCGGGCTTGTAGTCGGCGAAAAAGTCCCACCAGGCTCGGTCGACCGAGTTCGGGTCCTGGAGGTACTGCTGGTAGATCTCGTCGACGAGCCACTCATTGGGGCCGAAGCCAGTGGAGCTTGCCGAGCTGTTGGGGTGTTCAGGGGACTGTGGCGACACGGCGGCAACCGCCCTCTTCCGCTTCCTTTTGGGATGTTTGGACAGCGGGGATTAAGGCTACGCCTCCGACCAGTGATCGCGCAGTCCCCGGGGGCCAGGCGTCGCCCAGATCACAGTCCTGACCTGCGGTTTGGCTGAAAATGTGCGTTAGAAACCGGCATCGGGGGGGAACCGACCGGTTCCGACTGCCCGCCAAAGCGGGTCAAATGCGGACAAAGAGGGGTTTGGGCCTCGGGCGAAGCTCTGTGTCGGATCTGTAACATTCGTCCGCTTCGCCCGAGGCCCCGGCCCCGCCGCTCCTCAGCGCGGCCCGGGCAGCCGGACCTCGATCCGGCAGCCCCGGGCGGCCTCGGCGACCTCGATCCGCCCGCCGTGCAGGTCCACCGCCCAGCGGGCGATGGCCAGCCCCAGCCCGGTGCCGCCGTCCGCGCCCGGTCCGGCCGCGGTCGCGGTGCCGCTGCGGCCGAACCGCTCGAAGACCCTGGTGCGGTCCGCCGCCGGAATGCCCGGACCCTCGTCCTCGACCTCCAGCAGCAGCGAGCCGGGTCCCTCGTCGGGCCGTGCGCGGACGGTCACGGTGCCGCCGGGCGGGGAGTGCTTGCAGGCGTTGTCGACCAGGTTGGCCACCACCTGGTGGAGCCGCTCCGGGTCGGCGACGCCGGTCAGGCCGATCGGGCTCACCTCCAGGGCGAGCCGGACGTCGCCGCGCCGGGAGAACGCCCCGCCGGCCGTCGCGCCGTCCACCGTGACCCCGCGCAGCACGCCGTCCAGGAACTCGCGCACCTCGAAGGGGCGGGCGTCCAGGTCGACCACGCCGTCGTCGATCTTGGAGAGGTCGAGCAGGTGGGTGACCAGCCGGCCGAGCCGTTCGGTCTGCTCCAGCGCGGCACCCAGGGTCGCCGGGTTCGGCTGGACGACGCCGTCGACCACGTTCTCCAGCACGGCGTGCAGCGCGGCGATCGGCGTGCGCAGCTCGTGCGAGACGTTGGCGATCAGCTCCCGGCGGTGCCGGTCGGCGGCCTCCAGGTCGGCCGCCATCTGGTTGAAGGTCGTGGCCAGCTCGCCGATCTCGTCGCGCGAGTTCACCTCGACCCGGCGGCTGTAGTCGCCGGAGGCCATCGCGCGGGCGGCGGCGGTCATGTCGCGCAGCGGGGCGGTCAGCCCGTGCGCGAGGAACTGCATCAGGAGCAGTGAGGCGATCATCGAGAAGATCATGATGATCCGGATCTGGGTCTCGGACCGGATCGCCACGACCACCATGCCGGTGGCCAGGAAGACCGACACGATCACCAGCAGGGCGAGCTTGCCCTTGATCGAGCGGACCGGGTCGAGCGGCCGGATGTCGGCCCAGACCCGTTGCGCGGCGCGGGCGGCCAGGGTGGGCGGCCGGCTGCCGTCGAGATCCCCGTTGCGTTGCTGTGGAAAGGTCATTGCTCCCCTGTGATCCCCCGCACGGGTGCGCACGGGCGGTCGGGACACGGGCCCCCCGGCGGCCCGTCGTCCGGAGGCCGGCCGCTACGAGAGCGGCGCCTCCAGCGCGTATCCGACGCCGTGGACGGTGCGGATCCAGCTGGCGCCGATCTTGCGGCGCAGCGCCTTGACGTGGCTGTCGACGGTGCGGGTGCCGGACGCGTCCGTCCAGTCCCAGACCTCGGCCAGCAGTTGCTCGCGGGTGAGCACGGCCCGCGGCTGGGCGGCCAGGCAGGCGAGCAGGTCGAACTCGGTCGGCGTCAGGTGGACGTCGCCGGAGGCCAGCCGGACCCGGCGCTGGACGTGGTCGATCTCCAGCTCGCCGAACCGCAGGCTGCCCAGCGCGGGCGTGCGGGCGGCCTGCTGGGCGCGCTCGACGCGGCGCAGCAGGACGTTGACCCGGGCGGCGAGTTCGCGCATCGAGAACGGCTTGGTCATGTAGTCGTCGGCGCCGACGCCGAGGCCGACCAGCAGGTCCGTCTCGTCGTCCCGCGCGGTGAGCATCAGGACCGGCACCGGGCGCTGGGCCTGGATCCGGCGGCACACCTCCAGGCCGTCGAAGCCGGGCAGCATGATGTCGAGCACGACGAGGTCGGGCTGCCAGGTGTGGAAGCCGTCGACCGCGCCGGGGCCGTCGTGGGCCACGGCGACCTTGAAGCCCTCCGCGCCCAGGCGGGCCGCGATGGACTCGGCGATCGTGGGCTCGTCCTCGACCACCAGCACTCTGCGCTGACTGCTCACCGTGCCGCCGGCGTTCTGGTTGTCCTGCTGAATATCTGTCACGGTCACGCCACCGCCCCCAGGGCTGCGGGCCGGCCATCTGTGGGGATGGCAAAGGCTCCGCTCGTAGTCTTGTTCCGTCGTGGACTGTGCCGGGTCCGCCGTCCCGTCGTGTGTGCGGGTCGGGCGAACGGGCGTCCCCGCTCACCTCTGCCGCACACCTCGCAGCGTACGGACAGTGGGTGATTCCCGGCAGGTGGACCGGACATTTCCGGCCCGCGGTCCGGCTTGTCGGGCCGGCCGCCGGGCCCACTCGGAAGTGGGCACGGGCCGATACCTTACCCGGCGTTTTTTCACTCCGTAACGGTACGTATGCACATCAGTTGGTACCAAGCCGCCGGTCAGGGGGGATGGCGGCCCTTGAGGGGGGAGAAGGTCTGGACCAATTCGACCCCGCTCCGCCGGAGCCGCATCCAGTGTTCTCCCAGCCGGCTCCCAGGAGCCGCCCGTACCGTGACCACGACAAAAGGACGGGGGCGGGATTACCGGCACCGGCCGGTACGTTGGACCCGCACGGGGTGACGGCCACCGGCGCCGGAGCGGAGGAGATGTGACGGAGCGGCAGGCGTACGCCGGGCGCGGCGGGCCGCCGTACGGCATGCTCCGGCTCGGTCTGCGGTCCGGGGCCGTCGGCCGGCTGCTGGCCGTGGTGCCGACCCCGCGCCGCAACCCCTTCGCGCTCGGCTACCTCGCGGTGGTCGGCGCCACCACCACCTTCGCCGGGCTGGCCGACCCGGAGCTGGTGCTCCGGCTCCAGGAGGCCTCCAGCTCCGACGGGCACAACCTGTTGCAGCATCCGCTGCGCGCGCTGCTCCTCAGCGGCTTCTGGGTGGCCGGGCCGGTCTGGGTGCCCTACCTGTGGGCCTTCGCCCTCACCGTGGCCCCGCTGGAGCGTCGGGTCGGGCCCGCCCGGGCCGCCGCCGTCTTCGCCGCCGGGCACGTCCTGGCCACCCTGCTCTCCCAGGGCGTGGTGATCGTCGCGGTGGAGACCGGGCGGCTGGAGCCGGCCGCGATGGACCTCCTCGACATCGGCGTCAGCTACGGCGTGCTCGCCAGCCTCGGTGCGCTGGCCGGGCTGCTGCGCCCGGCCGGGCGGCTGGCCGCGCTCGCGCTGGCCTCGGTGACCATCGCCGAGCAGATCTCCTCCGACCGGGACCTCGTCACCGGGGTCGGCCATCCGGTGGCGCTGCTGACCGGGGTCGCGCTGTGGCGGTGGCTGCGCCGCTGGGACGGTCACCGCCCGCGCCGCGGCCGGGCGCCCGACCGCGCGGCGGCGTCCAGGCCCGCCGAGCTCCCCCGGCCCGCGCCGGCCCCGGCGCGCCCGTACTGACGCCCGTTCCGGGCCCGTCCGCACAGGTTTTTGACAGCACCGGCAGGGGCCCTTCACTGTTCGCTCACGGCGAACGGAGCCGGGGGAACATCCGGCGCCCCGGCAGCCTTAGTCAGGTCGACTCAACTTCGCTGACTGGGGAGAGATCATGGCATCGACGTCCACACCGCTCACCCTGCCCGTCCTGCCGCTCGACGACGAGGTCGTCCTGCCGGGCATGGTGGTCCCGCTGGACCTTCAGGACACCGAGGTCCGCGCCGCCGTCGAGGCCGCGCGCGCCGCGGCCACCGGCACCACCGGAAAGCCCCAGGTCCTGCTGGTCCCGCGGGTGGACGGCTCGTACGCGGCGGCCGGCACCCTCGCCACCGTCGAGCAGGTCGGCCGGCTGGCCGACGGCGACCCGGCCGCGCTGGTGCGCGCCGTGCGCCGGGTGCGGATCGGCGTCGGCACCACCGGCCCCGGGGCCGCGCTCTGGGTGGAGACCACGCCGTTCCGGGAGTCCCCGGCCGGCACCCCGGTGGCCGGGCGCGCCGCCGAGCTGGTCAAGGAGTACAAGAGCCTCTCCACCCAGTGGCTGCGCAGGCGCGGCGCCTGGCAGGTGGTCGACCGGGTGGCCGCCATCGACGGCGTCGGCGAGCTCGCCGACAACATCGGCTACGCGCCCTTCGTCACCGCCGAGCAGAAGCTCAAGGTGCTGCTGGAGAGCGACCAGGTCGCGCGGCTGGAGTACGCGCTCGGCCTGCTCCGCGACCACCTCGCCGAGGAGGAGGTCAACGACACCATCCGCAAGGACGTCGAGGAGGGCGTGGCCAAGCAGCAGAAGGAGTTCCTGCTCCGCCGCCAGCTGGAGGCCGTCCGCAAGGAGCTGGCCGAGCTGAACGGCGACCCGGCCGACGAGGAGGGCGACTACCGGGCCCGGGTCGAGGCCGCCGACCTGCCGGACAAGGTCCGCGAGGCCGCGCTCAAGGAGGTCGACAAGCTGGAGCGGGCGAGCGACCAGTCGCCCGAGGGCTCCTGGATCCGCACCTGGCTGGACACCGTCCTGGAGCTGCCCTGGAACGAGCGCACCGAGGACTCCTACGACATCGCCGGCGCCCGCGCGGTGCTGGACGCCGACCACGCCGGCCTCGCCGACGTGAAGGAGCGCATCGTCGAGTACCTGGCCGTCCGCAAGCGCCGGGCCGACCAGGGGCTCGGCGCGGTGGGCGGGCGCCGGGGCGGGGCCGTGCTCGCCCTGGTCGGCCCGCCCGGCGTCGGCAAGACCTCGCTCGGCGAGTCGGTGGCCCGCGCCATGGGCCGCACCTTCGTGCGGGTCGCGCTCGGCGGCGTCCGGGACGAGGCCGAGATCCGCGGCCACCGGCGCACCTACGTCGGCGCGCTGCCCGGCCGGCTGGTCCGCGCCATCAAGGAGGCCGGCTCGATGAACCCGGTCGTCCTGCTCGACGAGATCGACAAGGTCGGCTCCGACTACCGGGGCGACCCGGCCGCGGCCCTGCTGGAGGTGCTCGACCCGGCGCAGAACCACACCTTCCGCGACCACTACCTGGAGGTCGAGCTGGACCTCTCCGACGTGGTCTTCCTCGCCACCGCCAACGTGCTGGAGGCCATCCCCGAGCCGCTGCTCGACCGGATGGAGCTGGTGCGGCTCGACGGCTACACCGAGGACGAGAAGGTGGTCATCGCCCGTGACCACCTGCTCCCGCGCCAGCTGGAGAAGGCCGGGCTCAGGGACGGCGAGGTCACGGTCGACGAGTCGGCGCTGCGCAGGCTGGCGGGCGAGTACACCCGCGAGGCCGGCGTCCGCAGTCTCGAACGGGCGGTCGCCCGGGTGCTGCGCAAGATCGCCGCGCAGAGCGAGCTGGGCGAGCGCGAGCTGCCCGCCGCGGTCGGCGCGGACGACCTGCGCGCCCTGATCGGCCGGCCGCACCACGTGCCGGAGGCCGCCCAGGAGCCCGCCGAGCGGCGCACCGCGGTGCCCGGTGTGGCCACCGGCCTGGCGGTCACCGGGGCCGGCGGCGACGTCCTCTACATCGAGGCCTCGCTCGCCGACGCCGAGACCGGCGGCACCGGGCTGACCCTGACCGGCCAGCTGGGCGACGTCATGAAGGAGTCCGCGCACATCGCGCTCTCCTTCCTGCGCTCGCGCGGAGCCGAGCTGGAGCTGCCGGTCACCTCGCTGCGGGACCGCGGCGTGCACCTGCACGTCCCCGCCGGGGCCGTCCCCAAGGACGGGCCGAGCGCCGGCATCACCATGACCACCGCGCTGGCCTCGCTGCTCTCCGGGCGCAGGGTGCGCACCGACGTGGCGATGACCGGTGAGGTGTCGCTGACCGGGCGGGTGCTGCCGATCGGCGGGGTGAAGCAGAAGCTGCTCGCCGCCGACCGGGCCGGGGTCACCACGGTGATCATCCCCAAGCGGAACGAGGCGGACCTGGACGACGTCCCGGCGGAGGTGCTGGAGCGGCTGACCGTGCACCCGGTCGCGGACGTCCGGGAGGTGCTGAAGCTGGCCCTGGAGCCCGCCGAGGTGCTGGCCGCCGTCGCCTGACGGCCGCCGCGGTGCCCTTCCCGTCCGACGGGAAGGGCACCGCGGCGCGTGCCAGACTGCGAGGATGCCGTCCCTCACCCAGCGCGTCCTGGTCCGGGTGCCGGTCCGGGTCCGCCCGGCGCTGGTCCGGCACCGGCGGCTGGTGAAGTTCCTGCTGGTCGGCAGCGGCTGCTTCGCGCTGACGCTGCTGGTCAACTACGCGCTGCGGCTCACCCTGCTGGAGCGCAAGCCGGTGGCCGCGCTCACCGCGGCGACGGTGGTGGGCACGGCGGTCTCCTACCTGTTCAACCGGCGCTGGTGCTTCCGCTCCTCCTGGCGGCGCCGCGAACCGCTGCTGTTCGTGCTGGTGAGCGCCGTCGCCGTCGCGGTCAACGTCTCGCCGCTGATCGCCTCGCGGTACCTGCTGAACCTGCGCGAGCCCTGGGTCGGCCCGGTCACCCAGGAGCTGGCCGACTTCCTGAGCGGGATGGTGCTGGGCACCTTCGTGGCCATGCTGTTCCGGTTCTGGGCCATGCAGCGCTGGGTCTTCACCCGGGTGGAGCAGCCTGAGCCGGACGGGCCGCGGCGGAGCCCGGGCTCGCAGGTGAGCGCGGCGGAAGCCGGAGCGGGTGAGGGCGATGCGTGAGACGGACGGCCTCCGGGCGGCCGGGCCCGCGAGCCAGCAGGGGATGCGCCGGGCCAACCTGGCGCTGGTGCTCGGCGTCATCGCGCGGACCCCGCGCTCGCGCGCCGAGGTGGCCGCCGAGACCGGGCTGACCAGGGCCGCGGTCTCCTCGCTCGCCGAGGAGCTGATCGCGGCGGGCCTGGTGGTCGAGGAGGGCCCGGCCGCCCCCAGCGGCAAGGTCGGCCGGCCCGGCACCGCGCTCGCGCTGGACCCCGGCGGCCCGGCCGGCCTCGGCGCCGAGATCGGGGTGGAGCACCTGGGAGCCTGCGTGGTGGACCTGCGCGGCGAGGTGCGGTCCTGGCGCCGCCAGGAGATCCGCAACCGGGGCCGGCAGCCCGCCGCCGTCATGGCCGACCTCGCCGAACTGCTCCGCCGGGCCGCCGCCGAGGCGGGCCTGCGGCCGGCCGGGCTGGCCCTGGCGGTGCCCGGACCGGTCGGGGCCGACGGCGCGCTGCTCCGGCGGGCCGCCAACCTGGGCTGGCGGGACGTCGGGGTCGCCGCCGAGCTGCGGCCGGCGCTGCGGGCCGCCGGCGCCGCGGACCTGGCCGGCCTCCCGGTGCGGGCCGACAACGAGGCCAACCTCGGCGGGCTCGCCGAGCTCTGGCTGGGCGGCGGACCGCAGCACTTCCTGCACGTCTCCGCGGAGGCCGGGATCGGCGCGGCGATCGTGGTGGACGGCCGGCTGCTGCGGGGCGCGCGGGGCTGCGCGGGCGAACTGGGCCACGTCCCGGTGCGGCCGGACGGTCCCCGCTGCGCCTGCGGGGCGCACGGCTGTCTGGAGCAGTACGCGGGGGAGTCGGCGGTGCTGCGCGCGGCCGGTCTGGAGGGCGTCCGCGGCGACTGGGTGGCGCTGCTCGCGGAGCGGGCCGGGGCCGGGGACGAGGAGGTGCGGGCCGCGCTCGGCGGGGCGGGCTCCGCGCTGGGCACCGCGGTGGCCGGGGCGGTCAACCTGCTGGACCCGGCGGAGGTGGTGCTGGGCGGCGGCTACGCCCGGCTGGCGCCCTGGCTGCTGCCGGCGATGCGGGGCGAGCTCGCGGCCCGGGTGACCGTCCGGCCCTGGTCGGACGAGCGGCTGACGGTCTCCCGGCTGGGCCGCCGCGGCCCCCTGCTGGGGGCCGCGGTCGGTGTGGTTCGGTCGGTGCTCGCCGACCCGGGGCGGCCGGCCGACCCCTGAGGCGCCGGGCCGGTCCCGGGGCCGCCGGCCGGGGCCTCAGCCGTCGACCAGCTCGCGGCTGATCCGCGAGGGGCGGCGCACCACGGCGCCGAAGGTGACGCCGACGCCGACCAGCGCCCAGACCAGCAGCACCAGCAGCGGCTGGGCCAGGTTGGTGCTGCCGAAGTAGGCGATCGAGCGGGCCGCGTCGGTACCGGCGCCGTTGGGGAACCAGGCCCCGATCGCCCGCCAGAACGGCGGCATCATCGGCGGCGGGTAGACGCCGCCCGCGCTCGGGTTGCCGAGCACCACGAAGAGCAGCACGGCGATGCCGATCCCGATGATGTCGAACAGGCACTGCAGCGCCATGGTGAAGGCGCCGACCGCGAAGACCACCAGGGCGCCGAGGGCGGACAGCGCCCAGAACGAGCCGGGCAGCGCGTCGAGCACCGGCTGGACGATGATCGCGCCGCCGATGCCGGCCGCGACCGAGTACAGCGCCAGGGTGCCGAGCCGGATCAGTGCCCGGTTGGTGTTGGCGGGCTTGGCGCCGGCGCTGACGCCGAGGATCGAGGCGACCAGGTAGCCGCCGACGCACCAGCCGATCACCAGGTAGAAGGAGGAGAGCCCGTTGGCGTCCCCCTTGGCGAGCGGCACGACGTCCTGGACGACGACGGTGCGGCCCTGGGCCTTCTCCAGACCGGTGACGACGGCCTCGGCGGCCCGGGCGGCGGACGGCCCGCGCGCGTTGGCGACCAGCAGCACGTCCTCGGTGGACGCCGGGTTCACCACCAGCGCGGCGTAGATCCTCTGGTCCTTGATCTGCTGGGTGGCGGTCTCCGCGTCCGGCGCGGTGACGGCCTTCACGGCATCGTCCGGGACCGACTCCAGGCCCTGGACCAGCTTGGGGGCGACCTGCGGCGGGGCGACCACCGCGATCGACAGCTCGTGCGGGGCCGGGTGGTGCAGCGCACCGACGTACGAGACGACGAAGCCGAGCTGGAGGAGGAGCACGCCGATGACCAGCAGCGCCGCGCGCGGGGTGACCGCGCCCTTCAGTTCGGCGGCGAGGCCCTTTCTCGGCGCCGGCTCCGGTGCGTTCACCGGGGTCCCGGCCGGCCCTGCTCCCTGCCCTGGGGCGGCGGTCATGCACATCTCCTTGCGTATCGGGGGAAACCGGATACTTAATAGCATGAACTAGTTTCGCGGATGTTTCTCCCGCGCCGGGGCGGACCGGGTCCGCTGCGGGATACTGGCGCGGTGAGTGCGCCGAACGAGGACCGGGACGAGGAGCCGCTGCTGGCGGTGGAGCGCGAGGTCGGGGTGCTGTTCCGGCGCGGCCGGGCCCGGGTGGCCGAGCTGTCCCGCCGGGTCCACCCGCGGCTGGAGGGCATGGCGTACAGCCTGCTGGGCCACGTCGAACAGGCCGGGCCGGTGCGGGTGACCGACGTCGGCGCGCACTTCGCGGTCGGCAAGGCGACGATCAGCCGGCAGATCCGGGCGCTGGAGGAGCTGGGCCTGCTGGCCCGGGAGGCGGATCCGCTGGACCGCCGGTCCGCGCGGGTCTCGCTCACCGAGGACGGGCGGCGGCGCTTCCTGGCGGCCCGGGCGGCCCGGATGGCCCGGGTGCGGGAGCTGATGGCCGACTGGCCGGAGGACGACGTGGTGCGTTTCGCGGAGCTGCTGCACCGCTTCAACGACGTGGTGGGCGAGGCGGCGGTGCCGGCCGGCTGAGCCGCGCCGCCGGCGTCCGCCGCGGGCGTGCGCGCGGGAGGCCCGGACCGGGGTGCCGGTCCGGGCTTTACTTGTTCTTGACGAATGTTGCCCAAGTCAACCATCGCCCCTATGGTTGCTTCAGGCAACTATTTCGAAGGACCTCGATGACCGTCACCACCACGCCTGCCCCGACCGGAGCCGCCGCCACGACCGACCAACCGATGACGCACCGGCAGGTGATGGAGGCACTCTCCGGCCTGCTGCTCGGCCTCTTCGTCGCCGTGCTCTCGTCGACCGTCGTCTCCAACGCGCTGCCGCGGATCCTCACCGACCTGCACGGCGGGCAGTCCGCCTACACCTGGGTGATCACGGCGACGCTGCTCACCCTCACCGCCTCCACCCCGATCTGGGGGAAGCTCTCCGACCTCGCCAGCAAGAAGCTGCTGCTGCAGATCGCGCTGGTCATCTACATCGCCTCCTCGGCCCTGGCCGGCCTCTCCCAGAGCACCGGCCAGCTGATCGCCTGCCGGGCCCTCCAGGGCATCGGCGCCGGCGGTGTCACCGCGCTCGCCCAGATCTGCCTGGCCGCGATGGTCCCGCCGCGCGAGCGCGGCCGGTACAGCGGCTACTTCGGTGCCGTCTTCGCGCTGGCCACCATCGGCGGCCCGCTCATCGGCGGGGTCATCGTCGACACCTCCTGGCTCGGCTGGCGCTGGTGCTTCTACGTCGGCATCCCGTTCGCGCTGGCCGCGATCCTGGTGCTCCAGCGCACCCTCGAACTGCCGGTGGTCCGGCGCAAGGTGCGGATCGACTACCTCGGCGCCCTGGTGATCACCGGCGCGGTCAGCCTGCTGATGATCTGGATCACCCTGGCCGGCAAGAACTACGCCTGGCTCTCCTGGCAGACCGCGGCGATGGTCGGCGGCGGGCTGCTGCTCGGCGCGCTCGCCGTCGTCGTCGAGCGCCGCGCCGCCGAGCCGATCATCCCGCCGCACCTGTTCCGGTACCGCACCGTCACCCTGTCCGCGCTGGCCAGCGTCCTGGTCGGGATCGGGATGTACGGCGCGACCACCTTCCTCAGCCAGTACTTCCAGCTCGCCCGGGACAAGTCCCCGACCGTGGCCGGCCTGATGACCCTGCCGATGATCCTCGGCCTGGCGGTCTCCTCCACCGTCGCCGGCAAGCTGATCACCAAGTACGGGAAGTGGAAGGCCTACCTGGTGGCCGGCACGCTGCTGCTCGCCGTCGGGTTCGGCCTGCTCGGCACCGCCCGGGCGGAGACGGACTACGGCCTGCTCTGCGTCTACATGGCGATCACCGGCGTCGGCCTCGGCCTCACCATGCAGAACCTCGTGCTGGCCGTCCAGAACACCGTGCCGCGCGCCGAGCTCGGTGCCGCCAGCTCGGTGGTCACCTTCTTCCGCACCATGGGCGGGGCGATGGGCGTCTCCGCGCTCGGCGCGCTGATGAACGACCGGGTCGGCCGCTACCTGGCCGAGAACCTGGCCGCCGCGCACGTCCCGGCGGGCGGGTCGCTCGGCGGCGGCATCCCGGACCTGCACGCGCTGCCCGCGCCGCTGGTGCCGCTGGTCACCGACGCGTTCGGGCACGGGGTCGGCGTGGTGTTCCTGGTGGCGGCGCCGTTCGCGCTGCTGGCCTTCGTCACCGTGCTGTTCATCCGGGAGACCGCGCTGCGCACCGGGCAGGAGTGACGTCCGGCGGGTGCGCGCGACGGCGGAGGGCCGGGAGTGGTGATCCACTCCCGGCCCTCCGCCGTCGTCGTGCCGCGGGCTACCTGCCCGCGATCAGGCTCAGCCCGTAGAGGACGGCCGCGCCGCAGACGGCGAAGCAGGCGTACGCGCCGGCCAGGGCCAGCCGGCCGCCGGCCGCCGGGGCGTCCGCACCGGCCGCCTCGCGGTGCGCGGTGAGCGCGGCCTCGCGGCGGGAGAGGGCCATGATGCCGAGCGCGAAGACGGCGACCACGGTGACGGTGATGCCGAAGCTGACACCGGCGGTCTGGGCCAGGGCGTTCCACTTGATGTGCATGGTGATGCGAGCTCCTCAGCCGGCGGCGGTCAGGCCGCGACCGTGGTCGAGGCGGGGGTCGGGGCGGCGGGCGCGGTGGCCGGGCCCACCTCCACCGGGGTGACGGCGGTGACGTCGTCGGTGTCGTTGACGTTGTCCGCGCCGACCGGCTGGCGGCGGGAGACGGCCCACATCGCACCCGAACCGGCCACCAGGGCGGCACCGACCAGGGCCACGCCCCAGTTGCCCTGCTCGGCGAGGAAGGCCGCGAGTCCGCCCACGGTGGCGGCGGCGGGCAGGGTCAGGCCCCAGGTGTAGACCATGCGGCGGACCAGGCCCCAGCGCAGCTCGGCCTTCGGGCCGCCGAGGCCGGCGCCCATGATGCCGCCGGAGCAGACCTGGGTGGTGGAGAGGCCGAAGCCCATGTGCGAGGAGGTCAGGATGACCGTGGCGGCGGCCGACTCGGAGGCGAAGCCCTGGCGCGGGGTGATGTCCGCGAGGCCCTTGCCCATCGAGCGGATGATCCGCCAGCCGCCCATGTAGGTGCCGAGCGCGATCGCGGCGCCGGCCGAGACGATCACCCAGGTGGGGGGCAGCGCGCCCTTCGGCAGGGCGCCGACCGAGACCAGGGTCAGGGTGATGATGCCCATCGTCTTCTGGGCGTCGTTGGTGCCGTGCGCCAGCGAGATCAGCGAGGAGGAGAAGACCTGGCCGGTGCGGAAGCCCTTGCCGACGGCCTTCTCGTTGCTCCGGCGGGTGATCGCGAAGGCCAGCTTGGTGGCGCCCCAGGCGGCCAGGCCGGCCACCAGCGGGGAGGCGACCGCGGGGATGAGGATCTTGCTGACCACGGTGTCGAAGTTGACGCCGTTGACACCGACACCGACCACGGTGGCGCCGATCAGGCCGCCGTAGAGCGCGTGCGAGGAGCTCGACGGCAGGCCGCGCAGCCAGGTCAGCAGGTTCCAGAGGATGGCACCGGCCAGTGCGGCGAAGATGATCTCCGGATGGATGCCGGCCTTCTCGTTGACGATCCCGCCCGAGATGGTGGTGGCGACCTTCACCGACAGGAACGCGCCCGCGAAGTTGAGGACGGCCGCGATGGTGACCGCGACCTTCGGCCGGAGGGCTCCCGTCGCGATGGAGGTGGCCATCGCGTTGGCGGTGTCGTGGAACCCGTTGGTGAAGTCGAAGGCGAGCGCCGTGATGATCACAACGGCCACCAGGAACGAGATGTGTTCCATACCCAAACAATCGTCGTAGTTGTCGCACTGATGTTGGTGTCGTGCGTGACGCTAGGGACGCTTGGTGAACGGAAGGTTAACTGGGGTCTGAATCATGGTTCCGATGGTGACCCGGGGGTGGCCGGGGTCTTTCCGGAAGGTGATGTCCGCCGCGCTGAGCTGGACATTAGTGGAGATCCGCCCGTTTCGCCCGTTTTGCTGAGAGCTGTCTCACAGGAGGGCGGAAGAATTCACCGACCCGTACGGGTGCGGTCTGTTTCCCGTGAGTAACCCATGGCAGGATCTCGGGAGGTCCGGGGACCCCGGAACGCGGGCGGACGGGGAGGGGCGGGAGCCATGGGCGGGGCGGCACGACGTGCGGGACTGACGGACGGACGGACGACGGGCACGGCGGTCGGCGGCCGGCCCGCCTGGGTCCGGGCCGCGCTGCGCTGCGGCGCCGTCCTCGCGGCCGCCGCGCTCGCGCTGCCACTGGCCGCCGGCCAGGCCTGGGCGGACCCGGCACCCGTCGCGACCGCCCCCGGCGCACCGGTCGCCGACACCGGCGGTGACCCCCTCGCCGCGGCCAAGGCCACCCTCGGCCCGCTGCTCGACCAGCTGCACGCGCTCTACCAGGGTGCCGAGGCCGCCACCGAGCAGTACAACGCGGCCGTCGACAGGGTCGCCGCGCAGCAGTCCGCGCTCGCCGAGCTCAAGTCCCGGCTGGAGCGCCAGCAGCGGCAGGTCGACGCCGGCACCGACATCGCCGCCCAGCTCGCCGCCGCCCAGTACCGCAACGGCGCCGCCTCGGCCTACGCCGAGCTGCTGCTCTCCAAGGACCCGTACGAGGCCGTCACCATCGCCGAGCTGCTCGCCACCGCCAGCCGCTCGCAGAACGAGTTCCTCAACAAGCTGACCTCCGACCGCGACGCGCTCACCGTGCTGCAGAAGCAGAACGAGGAGGCGCTCGGCACCTCGCAGACCCTGGTCGCCCAGCAGGACGCCGCGAAGGCCAAGGTCGCCGCCGACCTCGCCGCCGTCGAACAGCTGGTCTCCTCGCTCACCGGCGCCCAGCGCTCCGAACTGGAGCAGGTCGAGAAGGCCAAGGCCGACGAGGCCCAGCTGGCCTTCCTCGCCTCCGGCGTGCTCGGGCAGGGCGAGCGCACCCCCTCGCTGGCCGGGCGGGCCGCCGTCGCCTACGCGCTCGCCCAGCTGGGCAAGCCCTACGTCTGGGGCGGCGCCGGGCCGGACGTCTTCGACTGCTCCGGGCTCACCTCGCAGGCCTGGCTGCACGCCGGCAAGCCGATCCCGCGCACCAGCCAGGAGCAGTGGGCGCAGCTCCAGCACGTCCCGCTCAACCAGCTGCGGCCGGGCGACCTGATCATCTACTTCGAGGGCGCCACGCACGTCTCGATGTACATCGGCGGCGGGCTCGTCGTGCACGCGCCGCGGCCCGGCTCGTACGTCAAGGTCGGGCCGATCGGGGCCAACCCGATCCTCGGCGCCGTCCGGCCCGACCCGAGCGGGGCGGCCGACGAGGCGGGCGGCACCTGGAAGGTGCCGGACCTGCCGGCCGGGTGGGACGCGGTCACGCCGATCGCCTCCAGCCCGCTCAACCAGCCGCCGGTCCCGCCGGGCACCGTGGTGCCGCCGGTCGTGCCGGCGCTCCCGGGCGTCCCGGCGACCCCGGGCACCCCGGGCACCCCGGGCACGCCCGACCCGTCCGCCACCGGCACGCCGACCGTGCCGGCGACGCCCACCGGCACCCCCACGGGGAACCCGGCCGAGCCGGGCAACCCCACCGAGGCGCCGACCGGGCCCGGCACGCCGACGGGCACGCCCACCGGGACGCCCACGGGAACCCCGACCGGTACGCCCACGGGCACGCCCACCGGGACCCCGACCGGCACGCCCACGGGCACGCCCACCGGGACCCCGACCGGCACGCCCACGGGGACGCCGACCGGCACGCCCACCGAGACCCCTTCGTCGGCCCCCGCCACCGGCTCCGGCTCGCCCACGGCCACCGGCTCCTCCGCCGCCAAGGCCACCGGCACCGCCCCGGCGTCCGCCTCCTCGGGGGCCTCGGCCTCCGGCACTCTCGGGCCGGACCAGAACTGACCCGGCCCCGCCGCCGTCATGGGCCCGGCCCCGTGCGAGCCTGGGCCCATGACGGCGGCGGAGACGTTCGGGGCGCACCTGCGGAGGGCGAGCACGGGGGTGCTGGAACGGTTGCCCCGGCGGGTGAGGTCCGAGGTGTACGTCCTCGCGCTCGACGTCTGGCGGGTGGACGCCGATGACCGGTACCCGTACGTCGGGATCGGCCACAACACCGAGAGCCGGTACCGGGAGGCGGCGGAGGCCGAGCCCGACGAGGCGCGCTGGAACTACGCCCACTGGATCCTGGAGGGCTTCGACCGGCTCGGCAACGTTCCGGGGGACCCGGTGGGCGCGCCGTTGTGGGAGGCGGAGGCCGCACGCCTCGGCCTCTGGTACGACGGTCCCTTCGACCTCGGCCGCCGTCTGGACGACCCCGGGACCGCGCTGAAGGCGGACCTGCTGCGGAGCCGCTTCCAGGAGAGCGTGATCGGGCTGGCCCGCGACCTGAACGCGAGCGGCACCGTCGAGCGGATCTTCGGCCGCCCGCTGCCCGTCGTCGTGTTCGACATGGACAGCCCAGGCTGGGAGGAGCAGGCCACCGCGGCCGCCAACCCGCCCGGCCTGATCGCCGGCTTCCTCGCGTACTACGCCTGACCGTCGGCCGTTGCGGCTTCCCGTTCGAGCGGGCGGCGTTCCGGCCGGAGGCCCTGGACGACCGCCGCTCCCGGTGGGCCCGGGGCCGGGCGGCCGGGTGGGGGGGTTGACCGGGGTGGGTGGGTGGCGGGATTGTCTTGGGGGCGGAGGAAGTTCGTGTGCGTGGTCCCTCGGAGAGGCTGGTCGTGTCGACCTCACCCGGCATTCCCGGTGATTGGTTCTCGAAGTTCGGCCGGGAGGCGTTCCGGCTGGAGATTCCCGGCGAGCACGGTTCGGACTGGCCGGAGGAGTACCGGACGGGCGCCTGGTCCAGGGTCGTGATGGCGGCCCGCCGGGCGGGCAAGCGGATGTACCGGGTCCACGTGGTGACGCGTCCGCTCGGCGCCTGCGTCGAGGGCGACCTCCAGTGGGGGCTGATCCGGCACGTGCAGGCCGGCGAGGAGTACTACGTCCTGGACGTCACCGAGCAGGAGAACCCCGTCGCGGGCGTGCCGGAGTTCTGGCTGTTCGACGGCGGGACCGTGGCGACCCCGCGGTACGCCGGCGACGGCGCGTACCTCGGCGTCGACTTCCCCGAGGCGGGCGAGGCGGCCCGGTTCCGGGCGTACCGGGACGCCGCGATGGCCCGGGCCGTGCCGTTCGAGGAGTGGTGGGCGAAGTACGGCGGGTGAGCCCGGTCCGGCGGGGTCACCGCGCCGGGGCGGCGGCCTCCAGCTCGTCGACGGTGCCGGACATGATCGTCCGTACGTGGGCGGTGAGGTGTTCCACGGGCCAGTCCCACCAGGCGACGGCCAGCAGGCGGGCGACGTCCGGCGGCTCGTAGCGGTGGCGGACCACCCGGGCCGGGTTGCCGCCGGCGACGGCGTAGTCGGGGACGTCGGCGGTGACCACGGAGCCGGTGGCGACGATCGCGCCGTGGCCGATCCGCACGCCCGGCATCACGGTGACGCCGTTGCCGAGCCAGACGTCGTTGCCCACCACCGTGTCGCCCCGGCCGGGGAGGCCGGTGAGGAGGTCGAAGTGGTCGGCCCAGGCACCGCCCATGATCGGGAACGGGAAGGTCGACGGGCCGTCCGTGCGGTGGTTGGCGCCGTTCATGATGAACCGCACGCCGGTGCCCAGCGCGCAGTACCTGCCGATGACCAGCCGCTCCGGCCCGTAGTGGTAGAGCACGTTGCGGGTCTCGAACGCGGTCGGGTCGTCCGGGTCGTCGTAGTAGGTGAACTCGCCCACCTCGACGAGCGGGGAGGTCACCAGCGGCCGGAGCAGCACCACCCGGGGCTGCTCCGGCATCGGGTGGAGGACCGCCGGGTCGGGCGCCCGGTCAGGCACCGGTGCCGCTGTCGGGCTCGAAGCGGATGACGACGGCCTTGGACGTCGGCGTGTTGCTGATGTCGGCGGTGGAGTCCAGCGGGACCAGGACGTTGGTCTCGGGGTAGTACGCGGCGGCGCCGCCCCGGGCCACCGGGTAGAGGACGACGCGGAAGTGGGGGGCCCGGCGTTCCACGCCGTCCTTCCACTCGCTGACGAGGTCGACGTACTGGCCGTCCGAGAGCCCCAGCCCGGCGGCGTCGGCGGGGTCGACCAGGACGACGCGGCGCCCGCCCCTGATACCGCGGTAGCGGTCGTCGAGGCCGTAGATCGTGGTGTTGTACTGGTCGTGGGAGCGCAGCGTCTGGAGCAGCAGGCGCCCCTCCGGCACCTCGGGGGCGGTGAGCGGGTTGACGGTGAAGTTGGCCTTCCCGGTCGCGGTGGGGAAGGTGCGGGAGTCGCGCGGGCCGTGCGGGAGGGTGAAGCCGCCGGGGCGGCGCACCTTGTCGTTGTAGTGCTCGAAGCCGGGGACGACCCGGGCGATCCGGTCGCGCAGGGTGTCGTAGTCGGCGGCGAAGTCCTCCCACGGCACGGTGTCCCGGGGGCCGAGGACGGCGCGGGCGAGGCGGCAGACGATGGCGGTCTCGGAGAGCAGCCCCGGGGCCGGCGGGCGAAGGCCGCCGCGCGAGGAGTGCACCTGGCCCATGGAGTCCTCGACGCTGACGAACTGGGCGCCGTGCGCGGTGACGTCCCGGTCGGTGCGGCCGAGGGTCGGGAGGATCAGGGCGCGGGCGCCGGTGACCACGTGCGAGCGGTTGAGCTTGGTGGAGACGTGCACGGTGAGCCGGCAGCGGCGCATCGCCGCCTCGGTGACCGCGGTGTCCGGGGTGGCGGCGACGAAGTTGCCGCCCATCGCGAAGAACACGCCGATCCGGCCGTCGCGCATGGCCCGGATGGTGTCGACGGAGTCGAGGCCGTGCTCGCGCGGCGGCTCGAAGGAGAACTCGCGGCCGAGGGCGTCCAGGAAGGCGGTGGACGGCCGTTCGAAGATGCCCATGGTGCGGTCGCCCTGGACGTTGCTGTGCCCGCGTACCGGGCAGACGCCCGCGCCCGGGCGGCCCACGTTGCCGCGCAGCAGCAGGAAGTTGACCACCTCGCGGATGGTCGGTACGGCGTGCTTGTGCTGGGTGAGGCCCATGGCCCAGCAGACGATGACCTTGCGGGAGGCCAGGACCAGGCGGGCCAGCTCCTCGATCTGGGCCCACGGCAGTCCGGTGGCGGCGAACTCCTCGTAGCCGTGGCAGTGCTCGTCGACGAAGGCGTGGTCGACGGCGTCCTTCTCGACGATCAGCTGGTTGAGGGCGCGGAACAGGGCGAGGTCGCCGCCGAGCCGGATCTGCAGGAAGAGGTCGGTCAGTCTGGTGCCGTGGCCCACCAGGCCGCGCGCCTGCTGCGGGTTCTTGAACCGCTCCAGCCCGGCCTCGGGCAGCGGGTTGACGCTGACGATCGTCGCGCCGGCGCGCTTGGCGCGCTCCAGGGCGGAGAGCATCCGGGGGTGGTTGGTGCCCGGGTTCTGACCCGCGACGATGATCAGATCGGCCTGGTAGAGGTCCTTGAGACCGACGCTGCCCTTGCCGACGCCGAGCGTCTCGGTGAGCGCCGAGCCGGAGGACTCGTGGCACATGTTGGAGCAGTCCGGGAGGTTGTTGGTGCCGAGCCGGCGGGCGAACAGCTGGTAGGCGAAGGCGGCCTCGTTGCTGGTCCGGCCCGAGGTGTAGAACGCCGCGCCGTCCGGGGAGTCCAGCGCCTTCAGCTCCTCGGCGATCAGCGCGAAGGCGTCGTCCCAGGAGACCGGCGTGTAGTGGGTGGCGCCCTCGTCGAGGAGCATCGGCCGGGTGAGCCGGCCCTGCTGGCCGAGCCAGTAGCCGGAGCGCCCGGCCAGCTCGGCGACCGGGTGGGCGGCGAAGAACTCGGCGTGGATCCGGCGCTCGGTGGCCTCCTCGGCGACGGCCTTGGCACCGTTCTCGCAGAACTCCGCGGTGTGGGTCTTCCCGGGCTCGGGCCAGGCGCAGCCGGGGCAGTCGAAGCCGTCGGGCTGGTTGACCTTGAGCAGGGTGCTGAGGGTGCGGCGGGCGCCCATCTGCTCGGTGGCCATCCGCAGGCTGTGGCCGACGGCGGTCAGCCCGGCGGCCGCGTGCTGGGGCGCGGACACCCGGGGGGCGTCCTGCGCCGGGTCGCTCTGCGGGGCCTGCTTGGCCATGACTGCGCTCCTCGGCTGGGCGTGCGGCGGCCCCCGCGCCGTCGCGGGGCCTGCTGTCATCCTCGCACCCGGGGGGCCGGCCGCGGCAGGGGCGAAGGCGAGGAGGCGGGAGGAACGGGAGGGGGAGCGCGTTGGACGGCGTGGATAGGGTTCGATTGCTTCGAGAGGGCGGGGGGTGGGGCGGGTGATGGCGGGCGACGTGCTCGACGGGCGCTACCAGCTGATCGAGCGGCTGGGCCAGGGCGGCTTCGGTGTGGTGTGGCGGGCCTTCGACACCCGGATGCGGCGTCCGGTGGCGGTCAAGGTCATCAACCACCACGGCGAGGACCAGCAGAAGGCCGCGCTCCGGTTCGTCCGGGAGGCCTGTGCGGCCGGGAACCTCTCGCACCCGCACATCGTCACCGTGCACGACCTCGGCGAGGGCGAGCTGGCCGGGCGCCGGGTGACGTACCTGGTGATGGAGCTGCTCGTCGGCCGCACCCTGACGGCGGTGCTCAGGGACGGCCCGCCGGACCCGGCGCAGAGCCTGCGCTGGGTCCGGCAGATCTGCTCGGCGCTGGCCGCCGCGCACGACGCGGGGATGGTGCACCGCGACATCAAGCCCGAGAACATCATGGTCACCGAGGCCGGTGCGGCGAAGGTGCTGGACTTCGGCATCGCGCAGCTGGACACCGGGGCGGGCGGGCTGACCACCACCGGGACGCTCATCGGGAGCCCGGCGTACATGGCACCGGAACGCTGGACGGGCGGCCGGGTGGACGGCCGGGCGGACCTCTACGCGCTCGGCTGCGTGCTGGTCGAACTCTGCACCGGGGTAAGGCCGTTCGGCGGGGACTCGTCGCCGGTGCTGATGTACCAGCACCTCAACGAGCCGCCGCCGGCGCTGGATCCGGCGCGGTTCGGGCTGCCGGGGGAGCTGGCGGGGCTGGTCGCGGAGCTGCTGGCGAAGGACCCGGCGGGCCGGCCGGCAGACGCCCGGGCGGTGGAGCGGCGGCTGGCGGAGCTGGCCCGGGTGCTCGACGAGGGGGAGCGGTCCCCGGGGGCGGCGGAGCGGGCGCCGGTGGCACCGGCCGGACCGCCGGGGCCGGTGCCACCGCCGGAACCGGTGCAGGTACCGGGGCCGGGGCCGCTGCCGGGGCCGGGCTCGCACGGCGTCGCGCAGGCGGTGGTGTACTGGGCGGTCGAGGTCGCCCCGGGCGGCCCGGGGACGGTGCTGCCCGTCCACCCGGCCTTCGCCGCGGCCCGGGCGGCCCCGGGCCGGCCGCGCCCGCCCGGCCCGCCGCTCGCCCCCACGCCCCCGCCGGGCCCCGACCCGGTCCGCGAGGAGCTGCGCAGGGGGCGTCTGAACGCGTACCTGGCACCCGATCCGGCGGACGCCGCGCGCCTGCTCCAGGCCGTCGGCCGGACCAGCGCCGAGCTGTTCGGCCCGGCCGACCGCGACACCCTGGGCGTCTGGCGGGACTTCGCCTGGTACGTCGGCCGCACCGGTGACCTCGATCTCGGCATCCGGCTGCTGACGGCGGTGGTGGACGACCTGGCGCGGGCCCTGGGGCCGGACGACCCGGACGTCCTGGCGGCGCGCCACCAACTGGTGTGGTGCGTCGCCGAGAGCGGGTACGTGGTGACGGCGGTGCGGATGCAGACGCAGCTGGTGGCCGGGGCGGAGGCCGTCCCGGGGGTCCCGCCGGCCGGGGTGGCCGAGGCGCGGGGGCGGCTCGACGCCTACCGGGCGGCCCTCGGCGAGGGCCGCGGCCGGCCTCCCGCGGCCGGCCGCGGGGAGGTGCTGGAGCTGGTCCGCCGGCTGCGGGACGGCCGGTTCGCCTCACCGGCCGAGGCGGACACCTGCCTCGCCGCACTGGGGACCGCGACCGGGTTCGACGGCTTCGCCGAGCGGGTCCTCCGGGCGCCGTGGTGCGTGACCCCGGAGGACCTGGTGGCCGAGCTGTACCCGGCCTGACCGCCTGACCGCCTGACCGCCGGGCCGCCTGACCGCCGGGCCGCCTGACCGCCGGGCCGTCGGGCGTCCGCGGCCCGGACGGCGGAGGCCGCCCCCGCTGCCCGCCGTGCGGCCCCCGGCCGAGGGGGGCCGGGGGGTCAGACCGGGACCGCCTCCTCCGTCCGGGCGAGCGCCCGGAGCAGGGCCCGGGCGGCCGCGTCGTTCTGGCGGAAGCCGGGGGAGTCGGTGCGCGGGCGGGCGAAGGCGGCGGCCGCGCGGAGGCTGGTGTGCGGGCCGAGCGCGGTGCGGCGCGGGTGCGTCCCGCCGTCGAGGTCCGGGGCGACGGCCGGGTCGAGGACGCGGCTGTCCCCGGGGCGGATGGTGAGCAGGCCCGAGTGGTGGGTGTACTCGGGGTCGGTGACCACCTCCTCGACGATCCGCCCGGTGCGGTGCAGGTCGCGCAGCAGCGGGTCCCGGGTGCGGGCCAGCACGTGCTTCGGCAGGTAGGCCTCGACCAGGGCGGTGGCGGTGACGGTGTGGCCGGGGACGGTGGCGCCGGAGGCCCGCCAGGTACCGGTGGCGGCGTCCCGCTCGACCCGGATGCCCGCACCCAGGAAGCGGACCACCCCGGCCTCGGAGAGCGCGAGCAGCTGGCGCAGCCGGAAGCCGGGCGGGCCGGAGGCCAGGTAGCTGAAGTAGCCGAAGAACCACTCGTCGACCTCCTCGGCCACCGACCGGGCGGTGAGCCGGCCGGAGCCGAGCAGCCGGGGCAGCTGGACGAAGAGCGAGAGCAGGGCGAGGAAGGCGCCGAGGTCGGCGCTGTGGGCGGCGTCGGCGCGGCGGTCGGCGTCCCCGGTGATGTAGTCGCGCAGGTGCCGCTGGAGCGCCTCGGCGGAGCCGAGTTCGAGGCCGGCGAGCGGGAAGTCCAGGCGGTCCAGGTCGAGCCGGTCGGCGGGGTCGGGGACGGCCCGGTCGACCAGGTCGCGCAGCGCGGGGGTGTCCCAGCCGTGCGCGTCGTAGCCGGCCAGGAACTCCGCCCAGGGCAGGGCGGTGCGTTCCGGGTGGGCATGGAACAGCTCGTGGTAGTGGCCGAACCCGATGTCCTTGGCCATCAGCGGCCAGGCGTCGCGGCGCAGTTCGAGGGGGCCGGGCCGGTCGAGCAGGGCGTCCACGGCGGCGGCGTCGAAGTAACGCGGCAGCGGCGCGCGGGGGCCCTGCAGCCGGTAGTCGGTCTTGGAGTGGTACGGGACGCCGCGCCGGGAGCCGACGTGGACGACGGGTTCGCGCCCGGACGGCCGGTAGACCAGGCCGCCCGCGCCGTCCGGCTCGAAGCGTCCGCCGCGGCCCTCGGTGAGCAGCGCGACCACGTCGACGAAGGCGAGCCCGAAGCCGCGCAGCACGGTGTGCTCGCCGGGGGCGATGCGGTCGAGGTCGGCGGCGGAGTCGGCGGAGTAGGCGGGCGGCAGGTGGACGCGGCCGTGCCGGGCGGCGAACTCGGCGTCGGCGGCGTACCGGGGGTCGGGGGCGGAGTCGAGGTGGCCGAGGGTGAGCACGACGTGGTCGGCGGTGAGCACCCGGTCGGTGAGGTGGACGCGCTGCGGGCCGTCGGCGGGGCCCTCGACCCGGTGCGCGGTGTCCCGGTGGACGGTGACCGTGACGTGCGGCGGCAGGTCGGCGACGGCGCGCCGGAACACCCAGTCCAGATAGGCGCTCTGGGCCCGCCGGGTGGGGAAGTCGGTGGGCGCGAGGGTGCTCAGCTCGG
This sequence comes from Kitasatospora sp. NPDC056327, assembly GCF_042261735.1. NCBI lineage: Bacteria > Bacillati > Actinomycetota > Actinomycetes > Kitasatosporales > Streptomycetaceae > Kitasatospora > Kitasatospora sp. NPDC056327. Next base: position 23,273 of record NZ_JBHJRC010000024.1, read on the forward strand.
CCCGCACGTCCGGGTCGGCGACCTCCCTGTAGGGAGCGAACCCCTCGACGGCGGAGGCCCATTCGGCGAGCGAGGGGCCGGGGCGGACCGGGCCGTCGATGGTGGAGCGCTCGTCGGTGAACATGGTGACGTCCTCGGCCATCGAGTTCATCCGCAGCAGCGGGGACTGCTCGTGGCGCCAGATCCGGCCGCCGCCCGGCGGGTGCGGGTCGACGAGGTGGATGTGCAGCGGCCGGTCGGCGGGCAGCAGGGCGGGCGCGTTGGCAGCGATCCGTTCCAGCACGCCGGTGCCGCGCGGTCCGGCGCCGACGATCACCAGGGTGGCGCTCATCGGGCCGCTCCCCGGGCCGGGGCGTCGGCGGGGAGGCCGGCCGCGGTGCCGGGACCGTCGGGCGGGGCGTCGGCGGCGGTGCGCAGCCGCCGGTACGCGGCGCGGGCCTTCTGCAGCGGGGTGGGCGGCAGTCCCTCCCGGGTGGCGCCCTTCGCGTAGTGCCGCTCGACGTAGTACTGCCCGACGGACAGCACCGTGGTGATCACGATGTACCAGATGGTGGCGACCATCAGCATCGGGATGACCTGGTAGGACTGCAGGTAGACCAGCTGGACGGAGTAGAGCAGGTCGGAGACGGCCAGCACGCTGATGATGCTGGTCCCCTTGAGCGCGCCGATCAGCATGTTGCCGGCGGTCGGCACGATCGAGCGCATCGCCTGCGGGACGACGATCCGGCGCAGCACCCGCCACCGGCCGATGCCGAGCGAGGAGGCCGCCTCCAGCTGGCCGCGGTCGACGGAGAGGATGCCGCCGCGGACCACCTCGGCGGCGTAGGCGGCCTCCAGCAGGGTCAGGCCGACGACGGCGGTGAGGGTCGGGCCGAACAGGTTGACCGTGCGGACGGTGAGGAACTCCGGGCCGAAGGGGATGCCCAGGCCGAGGGTCGGGTAGAGCGCGCCGATGTTGAAGAAGAGCAGCAGCTGCACCAGGGCCGGGGTGGAACGGAAGATCCAGATGTAGACCCAGCTGAGCGTGCGCAGCACCGGGTTGGAGGAGAGCCGCATGGTGGCGAGCACGGTGCCGAGCACGAAACCGAGGCCCAGGGTGACGGCGGTCAGCCAGAGGGTCAGGGTGAGGCCGTTCATGACGGAGGCGGCGGTGAACCAGTCGGCGACCACGTCCCACTGGAACGCCCGGTTGCGGGCCACCGAGTTGACGACCATCGCGAAGAGCAGCAGGGCGACGGCGGCGGACACCCACTGGCCGGGGCGGCGGCGCGGGACGATCCGGGCGGTGGCGGTCGTGGCGTCGGGGGTCGTGCCGGCGGGTGCCGCGCCGTCCCGGGGGGCGGTCGCGGGCGGGGCGGCGGAGGTCTTGGCGAGGGCGGGCGTGGGCAGGACGTCCGGCGGGGTGGCCATGCGGAGGCTCCAGGCGGGAGTGCGGGGTCGCGCGCGGGTGGGCGCGCCGGGCGGGGTACGGCGTGGTCACGTACGGCCGTGGCGGCCGGTCCGCGTCCCTCAACACGGCCGGCGATGCACTGCACTCCGCTTTCGATCGTACGCGTGAGCGATCGGCCGGTGTCAAGGGTGCGGCGCGGCCGGGCGGCCGGGGCGGGCGGACGTGTCGCGGGGCGACAGGAGATCGCAACAGAGCGGTAATGGAGGGTGGTTGACGCCGTGCTCGGTTCGCTGTTCAACTTGAGCCCATGTACGCCGAGCAGCCACTGGTCACCCGCGACCACATCGACTTCGGTCGGGTGTGGTCCGCGGCGTGTCGCGGCTGACCCGGCAGCGGGCCGTCCTTCCGGCCCCGCCCTCCTCCGGAGGGACCTCCCTCGGTGCCCCGTCCCGGGCCGGGAGAGCCGTCGCTTCCTGACGGTTCGTCATCAGCGCGCTGCCGCCGCCCCCCTCCTTCCCGCACCGCTGCGCTCCGGCAGTTCCTCCGCCCACCCGCGGGCCGTCACGTGCCCGCCGTCGCCCTCCCGCACCGCGTCACCCGGCGCCGCACCGCCGGCCACCACGTTCCTCCGCACCACGTACCTCCGCACCAGGGCCCGGCCGCACCTCGCCAGGGCCGTCTCCGGTCTGCCCACCCGCAGCCCACCGGACCGCGCACGACCCGAAAGGTTCCACCACCATGCCCGTCGAATTCCTCGGCATAGCCGCCACCGCCGACGGTACGGAGACCAGCGCGCGCACCACCGCCGCCTTCGACCGCGAGTACACCCTGCGGCTGGCCCGCGCCCACGAGGACCACGGCTGGGACCGCGTGCTGTTCGCCTACGGCTCCGGCGCCCCCGACCCCGCGCCCGCCGCCGCGTTCATCGCCTCCCGCCTCGACAGCCTGCAGCTCCTGCTCGCCCACCGCCCGAACGTCTCGTACCCGACCTTCGCCGCCAAGACCTTCGCCACCCTGGACCGGATCAGCGAGGGCCGGCTCACCGTCCACTTCATCACCGGCGGCAGCGACCACGAGCAGCAGCGCGAGGGCGACTTCCTCACCAAGGACGAGCGGTACGCCCGCACCCGTGAGTACATCGGGATCGTCAAGAAGGCGTGGACCAGCCGGGAGCCGTTCGACCACGAGGGCGCGCACTACCGCTTCAACGACTTCGTCTCCGACGTCTTCCCCGTGCAGGAGCCCCGGCCGGGCGTCTCCTTCGGCGGATCCTCGGAGGCCGCGTACGCGGCCGGCGGCGCCGAGGCGGACGTCTACTGCCTCTGGGGGGAGCCGCTGGCCCGCACCGCCGAGCAGATCGGGCGGGTGAAGGAGGCGGCCCGGGCCGCCGGGCGCAGCGACGTGCCGCGGATCCAGGTGGCCTTCCGGCCGATCATCGCGCCGACCGAGGAGCTGGCCTGGGAGAAGGCGCACCGGACGGTGGAGGCGATCCGGGCCCGCCGGGAGGGCGGTGAGCCGCTCCGCCGGGGCCGTCCGGCCGACGCCCGGCCCGAGAACACGGGCTCCCAGCGCCTGGTGGAGATCGCCGAGGCGGGCGAGCGCTACGACCGGGCGCTGTGGACGCCGACCGCCGCGGCCACCGGCGGGGCCGGGAACTCCAACGCGCTGGTCGGCACCCCGGAGACGGTCGCCCAGGCGCTGCTGGACTACTACGACCTGGGCGTGGACATCCTCTCCGCGCGCGGCTACCACCTGGTGGACGACGCGATCGACTTCGGCCGCCACGTCATCCCGATCGTCCGCGAGGAGGTCGCCAAGCGGGACGCGGCCAGGGCGGCCGCCGAGGCCGACCGTTCGGCCCGGGCGGAGCGGGACCGGCACCAGCTGATCGCGGTGCAGGCGTGAGCGCTACCGGCGGTGCCCACGGCGCGGGCGCCGCGGCGGCCCCGGTCTTCGAGGTGCGCCGGGTGCGCATCGACGACCCGCTCGCCGAGCCGCTGGTGCGCGAACTCACCGAGGAGTACGTCCGCCGCTACGGGCCCGGCGCGCACGAGGAGATGACCCGCTACCCGGTGGAGAGCTGGACCGAGCCGCACGGCGTCCTGCTGCTCCTGCTGGAGGACGGCGAGCCGGTGGCCGGCGGCGCCTACAAGCGCTACGACGAGCGGACGGCCGAGGTGAAGCGGATGTGGACGCACTCGGCGCACCGCCGCCGGGGCCTGGCCACCCGGGTGCTGGCCGAACTGGAGCGGGCCGCCGCCGCGGTCGGCTACGACCGGATCTACCTCACCACCGGTCCGCGCCAGCCCGAGGCCAGGGGGCTCTACCTGGTCAACGGCTACACCCCGCTGTTCGACGTCGCCGCCGACCCGCTGACCATCGGCCCGCTGCCGTTCGAGAAGCGCCTGGCCTGAGCGTCCGGCCCGGGCACCCGCCCCGGGCACCCGCCCCGGGCACCCGCCCCGGCGGCCCGGCCCGCACCCGCCCGCGCCCGGCGCCCCGGCGCCCGTTCCACGACCGAAGCACCACGGAAAGGCACCCCACCCGTGAGAACCACCACCGTCCGCCGCCGCCTGCTCGCGGCCACCGCCCTGCTGCCGGTCCTGGCGCTGGCCGCGTGCGGCTCGGACCCGAAGACGGCGTCCGGGACGGCTCCCGGACAGCAGGCCGTCTCCGCCGCCGCGGAGGACCTCGTCTCCGGCCTCAAGAAGTCGGACACCGCCGCCGCGCTGCTGCCCGCCGACATCCGCTCGGCCGGCACCGTCAGGTTCGGCGCCTCGATCGGCGCCCCGCCGTCCGCCTTCTACGCGGACCAGGCCACCAAGAAGGCCGCCGGCATCGACATCGACTTCACCGACGCGGTGGCCAGGCTGCTCGGGCTGACCGTGCAGCGCGAGGAGGCGTCCTTCGAGACCATCCTGCCCGCGCTCGGCAGCGGCAAGTACGACGTCGGCACCGGCAACTTCGGCGTCACCGAGACCCGGCTGAAGACGATCGACTTCGTCACCTACATCGACGACGGCCAGGGCTTCGCGGTCAAGAAGGACAACACCTCGATCCAGCCGGTCACCGACCTCGTCCAGCTCTGCGGGCTGACCGTCGGCACCGGCGCCGGCACCACCTTCGAGACGACGCTCAACGCGAAGAAGAGCGTCTGCACCGACGCCGGCAAGCAGCCCTTCGAGGTCAAGGCGTTCAGCGACAACGGCTCCACGCTCACCAGCCTCCAGAACGGCCGCGTGGACATCACCATGTCCACCATCAACGGCCTGCGCTACCAGGCGTCCCAGGAGGCCTCGGGCATCAGGTTCCTCGGTGAGTTCCACCGCCTCGACGTCGGCTTCGCGTTCAAGAAGGGCTCCCCGCTCACCCCGGCCTTCCAGGCGGCCGTCAACGAACTGATCAAGAACGGGACGTACGAGCGGATCCTCAAGAAGTGGGGGGTGACCGACTCGGCCGTCAAGGAGTCCCAGATCAGCCCGCCCGAGCACAAGTGACCCCCTGTCCAGGGCCCCTTGGGAGGAGTCCCCCATGAGCACCGTCACCACCACCGAAGCCCTCGTGAAACCCGGCGGCAGACCCGGCGCCGCCGGCCCGTCCGCGCCGCTCGACCTCGGCGAACTGGCCGGGCTGCGCACCGTCCCCGCCCGGCACCCCTGGCGCTGGGCGGCCGGCCTCGTCACCCTCGTCGTCCTCGCCCAGTTCGCCCACGGCCTGGCCACCAACCCCGGCTGGGACTGGGCCACCTTCCGGATCTTCTTCTCGGCCGACACCATCCTGCGGTCGGTCGGCCGGACCGTCGAGCTCACCGTCTACGGCACCGTGCTGGGCTTCGTGCTCGGCGCCGCGGTGGCCGCGCTGCGGCTCTCCCGCAGCAGGATCCTGCAGACCGTCGCCTGGGCCTACGTCTGGGTGTTCCGCTCGATCCCGCTGATCGTCCAGCTGGTCTTCTGGTTCAACCTCTCCTACCTCTACAAGCGGTTCGGCATCGGCATCCCGTTCGGGCCGACCTTCGGCGACTTCGAGACGGTCGGCGTGCTGGGCGCGCTCGGTGCGGCCGTGCTCGGCCTCGGGCTGCACCAGGCCGCGTTCGCCGCCGAGATCATCCGCGGCGGCGTCATCGCCGTGGACCCCGGCCAGCGCGAGGCCGCCACCGCGCTCGGCGTGCCGCGCTTCCGCCAGGCCTGGCGGATCATCCTGCCGCAGGCCATGCGGGGCATCCTGCCGGCCGCCGCCAACGAGGTGATCTCGCTGTTCAAGGGCACCTCGGTGGTCTACGTGATGGCCATCGGCGAGCTCTTCTACCAGGTGCAGGTGGTCTACGGCCGCACCGGCCGGGTGGTGCCGCTGCTGATGGTCGCCACCGTCTGGTACGTGCTGCTCACCACGGTGCTGTCGATCGGCCAGTACTACGTGGAGCGCTACTTCGCCCGCGGCGCCGACCGCACACCGCCGCCCACCCCGTTCCAGCGGGCCCGCGCCCTCGTCCGCGGCCCGCGCTCCCGCACCGCCCCCGCCACCGCTCCCGGAGGACGCTCGTGACCACCCTCGCCAAGGAACCCGCCGTCGAGGGCGGCACCGCCCCGCAGCCGCCCATGGTGCAGGTCCGCGGCCTGTGGAAGAGCTTCGGCACGAACGCGGTGCTGCGCGGCGTCGACCTCGACGTGCCGGCCGGCTCGGTGACCGTGGTGCTCGGTCCGTCCGGGTCCGGCAAGTCGACCCTGCTGCGCTCGATCAACCACCTGGAGAAGGTCGACCGGGGCTTCGTCGCGATCGACGGCGAGCTGATCGGCTACCGCCGCGCCGGGGACCGGCTGCACGAACTCAGGGAGCGCGAGGTCCTGCGGCAGCGGACCAACATCGGCTTCGTCTTCCAGAACTTCAACCTCTTCCCGCACCTGACCGTGCTGGAGAACCTGGTCGAGGCGCCGGTCAGCGCGCTGGGCCGGCCGAAGGCCGAGGCCCGGGCCCGCGCCCTGGAGCTGCTGGAGCGGGTGGGGCTGGCCGAGAAGGCGGACGTCTACCCGCGCCAGCTGTCCGGCGGCCAGCAGCAGCGGGTGGCGATCGCCCGGGCGCTGGCGCTGGACCCGAAGGTGCTGCTGTTCGACGAGCCGACCTCGGCGCTCGACCCGGAGCTGGTCGGCGAGGTGCTCGACGTCGTCAAGGACCTCGCCCGGGCCGGCACCACGATGATCGTGGTCACCCACGAGATCGGCTTCGCCCGCGAGGTCGCCGACACCGTGGTCTTCATGGACGGCGGCGCCGTCGTCGAGCAGGGCACGCCGCAGGCGGTCCTCGACGCGCCGCAGCACGAGCGGACCAAGGCCTTCCTGGCCAAGGTCCTCTGACCCACCGAACCCCCTCCCACCGGCAGGAGTCCCGCCATGTCCCTACCCCGTCGCGCCCTCGTGACCGCCGCCGCCGCGCTCGCCGCCGTCCTCACCCTGGCCTCCTGCGGAGGATCCTCCGACGCCGCGGCGGAGCTGGCCCCCGCCAAGGGCAGCACCGCGCCGAACGGCGCCACGGTGAACCTGACGCCCGAGCAGAACCGGGTGACCACGCCCAAGGTGGACGCCATCGCGGCACTCGTGCCGGAGGAGATCAGAAAGCGCGGCACACTCACGGTGGTCGACTCGCTCGGCACCACACCGCCGCTGGACTTCTACGCCAACGACGACAAGACGATCATCGGCGTGGAGCCGGACCTCGCCTCCCTGATCGCCAACGTGCTCGGCCTCAAGGTCGAGTTCAACCCGGTGTCCTGGGAGAACATCTTCGTCGGCCTGGACAGCGGCAAGTACGACGTCGGCATCTCCAACATCACCGTGACCGAGGCCCGCAAGGAGAAGTACGACTTCGCCACCTACCGCCTGGACATCCTCGGTTTCGAGGCCAAGAAGGGCACCGGCTGGAAGGTCACCGGAGCCAAGGACATCGCGGGGAGGACCGTCGCCGTCTCCTCCGGCACCAACCAGGAGAAGCTGATCGTCGCCTGGAACGAGGAGAACGTCAGGAACGGTCTGAAGCCGGCCGACATCAAGTACTTCCAGTCGTCCTCGGACTACTACCTGGCGCTCTCCTCCGGCCGGATCGACATCTACGTCGGCCCCAACCCGGTACTCGCCTTCCACGCCGTGCAGACCGGCGAGACCGAGGTGATCGGCACCTACTCGGGCGGCGGCGCCGAGGTGCTCGGCAAGATCGCGGCCACCACGAAGAAGGGCGCCGGCCTGGTCCCGGCGCTGAACGGGGCGATCAACGAGGTGATCAGGAACGGCACCTACGCCCAGGTCCTGAAGCGCTGGGGGCTGGACGCGGAGGCCGTGCAGAGCTCCGAGATCAACCCGGTCGGTCTGCCCAAGACCTGAGCCGCGCCCCCGGGCCGCCCGGGACCGGGGGCGTTCACCCGAACGCCGCCACCCGCCGCTAACCTGACCCGGTCGGCATGAACGGTGCTCGGATCCGGCGGACTTGGGGGAAGGCGCATGAAGGCGGGCGACGTCGTGGGCGGCCGCTACCGGCTGGAGCGGCAGTTGGGCCAGGGCGGGTTCGGCGTGGTCTGGGCCGCCCACGACGACACCATCGGGCGCCGGGTCGCGCTCAAGGTGCTCTCCGACGAGAAGGCCGGTGACGAGGAGGCGGTCGGACGGTTCATCCGCGAGGCCAGGACCGCCGGCGCCCTCTCCCACCCGCACATCGTCACGCTGTTCGACTACGGGCGGGTGATGGACGGCTCCCGCTGGACCCACTACCTGGTGATGGAGCTGGTCCGGGGCACCTCCCTCGCCGCGCTGCTGCGCGATCGGGGGACCCCGGAGCTGTCCGTCGCCCTGCGGTGGGTCCGGCAGGTCTGCAAGGCGCTGGACGCCGCGCACCGCAACGGCGTGGTGCACCGGGACATCAAGCCCGAGAACATCATGATCAGCGAGAGCGGCGAGGCCAAGGTGCTGGACTTCGGCATCGCCCGGCTGCTCACCCAGGGCGCCGGCGAACTCACCTCCACCGGGGTGGTCGTCGGCACCCCGGCCTACCTGGCGCCCGAGTGCTGGTCCGGGGCGGCCATCGACGGCCGGGCCGACCTCTACGCGCTCGGCGTGGTGCTCTACCAGCTGTGCACCGGCCGGCGCCCGTTCACCGCGGACTCGCCCTACAGCATGATGTTCGCGCACCTCAACGAACAGCCGCAGGCCCCGGGCACCCCCGACCCGGCGCTGGACCGGCTGATCCTGCAGATGCTCGCCAAGGAGCCGGACGACCGGCCCGCCGACGCCGCCGAGGTCCGCCGCCGGCTGCGGCGCGACCTCAGGACGGGGCCCGACCCGGAGGCGCTGCGGCAGAAGGCCGACGACGCCTGGCGGCGCGGCGCGGCCGGCTCGCCCGAGCGGGCCGTCGAGCAGCTGGTCGCGCTGATCCCGCAGTTCGCCCGGGCCTTCGGTCCGACCGACCCGCGGACCCTGCGCACCTGCCACGACCTGGCCCTCTGGCTGGCCCGCTCGGGCCGGCCCGGGGCGGCCGTGGCACTGCTGCGCGAGCTGCTGCCCGCGCTGGACGGCCACCCGCGGGCCCGCGAGGACGTCGGGCGCGACCTGGAGCGCTGGGAGCGCGGGAACGCCGGGGCCGGGCCCGAACCGGACCGCCCGCTACTCCTCGCCGAGCTGCTCGACGGCCCGGCGCAGGGCGGCTGAGCCGCCCTCGGCGATCGGCTCGCCGTGCCCGAACAGCACGGTGCCGGCCTCCAGCGCGGCCAGCCGCCGGAAGGACTTTAGGGCCAGCGCCGGATCGGTGTTGAACACGCCGGGCGTGGTCCGGTGCCCGACGTTGGCGGCGAGGTCGCCGGTGAACAGCACGCCCGCCGCCGGCAGGTGCAGGGCGATCGAGCCGTCGGTGTGGCCGGGCACGTGCACCACCACCGCGCCGCCGCCGAAGCCGAGCACCTCGCCGTCCGTCACCTCGCGGTCGACCCGGCAGGGCGGGGCGGGCGGCAGCGGCGGCAGGGCGGCGCGCAGCTCCTCCTCGAAGGGGCTCAGCACGAACGGCGCCGGCTCCCGCTCGCCGCGCACCACCGGGGCCTCCAGCCGGTGGGCGGTCACCTCGGCGTCCAGCCGGCGGGCGATCTCGGCGGCCGAGCCGGCGTGGTCCTCGTGGTGGTGGGTGAGCACGACGGAGCGCAGCGCGGCCGGGTCGGCGCCGACGGCGCGGATCGCCTCCTCGATCGCGTCGGCCTGCCCGGCGATGCCGGTGTCGACGAGGGTGAGCGTGCCGTCGTCGTCGCGCCAGAGGTAGGCGGTGCCGAAGGCCAGGGTGACGGCGGTCAGTTCGGGGCGTATCCGGGTGATCTCCATGACCGGATCCTGCGCCGCCCGGCGGCCGGTCACGCGCCTGTTCGCCCGGGGCGTGACGGTGTTCGCCCGGGGCTGACTGCTCCGGCCCGCGGCCCCCTGCGTCCGTCGGCCGCCCGTCCGCTACCCGTCGGCCGGTTCCGGCGGCGGCGCCGCCGCCAGGACGGCCCGCAGCCGCGCCGTACGCGGCGAGTCGGCGCCCTCCAGCGCCAGGAACAGGGCCAGCACCCCGGCGGTCTGCCGGTCGTGCAGCGCCGTCGCCGCCGCCATCGCCACGAACTGGTCCACCAGCCACTCGCGCAGCTCGTCCACCGGCAGCGTCCGGCCCTCGTCGAGCCAGCTCAGCGAGGCCCCCTCGACCACCGCGATCCACGAGCGCACCAGCAGCGTCAGCCGCGGCCCGGCCTGCCGCACCCCGAGGTGGCCCAGCGTGCGCCGCAGTGCCGCCCGCCGGACGTCGTCCACGATCGCCGAGGTGCGGGCCGTCTCCACCACCGAGCCGCCGCGCAGCAGCGCCGAGTACCCGGCGTCGTGCTCGGCCACGAAGGAGAAGTACCGCTCCAGCACGGCGGACAGCTGCTGGGTCGGGGTCCCGGCGGCCGGCACCGTGAAGCGGCCGGTGAGCTCCTCGGCGGCGCTGCGCAGCGCCGCCTCGTACAGCTGCTGCTTGCCGCCGGCGAAGTAGCGGTACACCAGCGGCCGGGAGGCCCCGGCGGCCTCCGCCACGTCGTCCAGCCCGACCTCCTCGGGCGGCCGGTGCGCGAACAGCTCCAGGGCCACCGCGATCAGCTGCTCGCGCCGTTGCTGCACCGGCAGCCGCCGGTACCCGGCGCGCCGCGGCCGGGCCGGTTCCGGGGCGGGCGGGACGGGCACTGAGCTGGCTTCCATGGCGGTCAGCGTAGTGGCCCCCGGCCGGATCGGTGCCGGGTCTGCACCGATCTTCCGAACGGGCGTTTGCGCCCGTCCCGGGGCCGCGCGACCCCCGGGCGACCCGCCCCGGAGGCGGCCCGCGGGGCCCCGCCCGAGGATGGGACGCACCACGCCGCCGCACCGAGGAGGCCCGCCGGATGGCGCAGACGCTGGACCGGCCGCCCCGGGCGCGCCGGCTGCGCGGGGCGCCGCGCGCGCTGTGGGCGTGGATCCGCTCGGCACCCGGGACCTACCTGTGGCTGCTGGTCCTGGCGGTCACCAGCTTCCTGGTGGCCCGGATGGACCCGCGCACCCTCGACTGGTTCCTGGCCGCCCGCTCGACCAATCTGGAGCAGCTGCGCTCGCGCCCGGTGCACGCCCTGGTGGCGAGCGCGCTGTGGACCGGGACGTCGAGCTGGCCGCTGTACGCGGTGCTGTTCACGCTGTTCCACGCGAACGCCGAGCGCTGGCTCGGCACCGCGCGGTGGTTCGTCGTGGCCGCGACCGCGCACGTGCTGGCGACCCTGGTGAGCGAGGGCGTGGTGGCCTGGGGGATCGTCCGCGGCGTGCTGCACCGGAGCATGGCCGAGACGGTGGACGTCGGGGTCTCCTACGCCCTGGCCGGGGTGGCGGCGGTGCTCACCCACCGGTTCGCCGGCGGCTGGCGGTGGCTCTACGGCGGCGGGGTGGTGGTGTTCTACCTGGTTCCGCTGGTGTTCTCGCACACCTTCACGGACCTCGGGCACTTCAGCGCCGCGCTGATCGGCCTCTCCTTCTTCCACTTCGCACACGGACGGCCGCGCTGGGACCCGGGCCGTGCGCTGCGCCGCCGGCGGGTCCGGCGCCCGGGCGGCCGACCGGGGCCGGCCGCCCGCTGATTGGCCGGTCCATGCCATCGGATAGGGGCTTGCAAACGGCGCGGGCCACGCAATGATGTCCGGATGGTTGAACTGATCAGCTCCGACGGCACCACACCCCGCAGTGTCGCCGACGCCTATGTACGGGACCTCGCCGAACTCGACCCGCTGACCGCGGTGTACCTGGGTCTGAACCCCGAGGACGACCGGCTCCCCGACCTCTCCCCGGCCGGCGCCGGGGCGATCGCGGAGCTCGGCCGCGCCACGCTGGCCCGGCTCGACTCGGCCGAGGCCGCGCTGGACGCGGCCGAGGCGGCCGGCACCGCCCGGGACGAGGCCGAGCGGCGCTGCGCCCGCCTGCTGCGCGAGCGGCTCACCGCCGAACTCGCCGTCCACGACGCGGGCGAGCGTTACCGGGCCGTCCACAACCTGGGCTCCCCGTTGCACAACGTCCGCGACGTCTTCACCCTCATGCCCACCGACACCGAGGAGCAGTGGCGGATCCTCGGCCGCCGCCTCGCCCGGGTGCCGCAGGCGCTCGCCGGTTACCGCGAGACCCTCGCCGAGGGCATCGGGCGCGGCCTGCTCTCCGGCCCGCGCCAGGTCACCACGGTGACCGGTCAGCTCGGCGAGTGGCTGACCGGGGACACCCCGGGCGGCTGGTTCGGCGAGCTGGTCCGGGAGGCCCCCGAGGCGGTGCGCGCCGAGCTGGCCGGTCACGCGGTGGCCGCCGCCGACGCGCTGGCCGGACTCCGGGACTGGTTGCGCGACGTCTACGGCCCGGCCGCCGCCGGCACCCCCGACCCGGTCGGCCGCGAGCGCTACGCCCGCTGGGTGCGCTACTGGACCGGTGCCGACCTCGACCTCGACGAGGCCTACACCTGGGCCTGGCAGGAGTTCCACGACCTGCTCGCGCAGATGCGCACCGAGGCCGGGAAGGTGCTGCCCGGCGCCGACCCGATGGAGGCGATGAAGTGGCTGGAGACCGACGGTCCCGCGCGCACCGGCGCCGAGGCCGCCCGTGAGTTCCTCCAGGGCCTGATGGACGGCGCGATCGCCGACCTCCAGGGCGTCCACTTCGACCTGGCCGAGCCGATCACCCGGGTCGAGTCGCGGATCGCCCCGGCCGGCAGCGCCGCCGCGCCGTACTACACCGCCCCCTCGCTGGACTTCACCCGCCCGGGCCGGACCTGGCTGCCCACCCTGGGCCGCGAGCGGTTCCCGGAGTGGGACCTCGTCTCGACCTGGTACCACGAGGGCGTCCCCGGCCACCACCTGCAGCTCGCGCAGTGGAACTACGTCGCCGACCGGCTCTCCACCTACCAGGTGAGCCTCGGCGGGGTCAGCGCCAACCTGGAGGGCTGGGCGCTGTACGCCGAGCGCCTGATGGACGAGCTCGGCTACCTCACCGACCCGGGCCACCGGCTCGGCTACCTCAACGCCCAGATGATGCGGGCGCTGCGGGTGATCGTCGACATCGGCATGCACGCCGGCCTGGAGTTCCCGGCCGACTCGCCGTACCGCCCGGGCGCGCCGGTCTCGCCGGAGGCCGCGCGCGAGTTCTTCGGCCTCTACTGCGGGCTCTCCGCCGACTTCCTGGACAGCGAGCTGGTCCGTTACCTGGGCCTGCCCGGCCAGGCGATCGGCTACAAGCTGGGCGAGCGGGCCTGGCTGCGCGGGCGGGCCGCGGCCCGGGCCGCGCACGAGGCGCGGGGCCGGGTCTTCGACCTCAAGGCCTGGCACATGGCGGCGCTGTCGCAGGGCTCACTGGGCCTGGACGACCTGGTCGCGGAGCTGTCGGCCCTGTAGCGCGGAGGCCGGGCCGGGCGGCCCGGGGTTCCGGGGACGTGGTCCCGGGGCCTCGGGCCCCGGTCCCGGCCGTCCTGGTTCTTTGGTCCCATTTCAACCGATTTGGCGAGCTTTTTCCTTGCCATTCGCGGTACCGCGCGTTTGGCTTGAAGGCGACTGCGTGACCTCTCCGCACCCTTCCGGAAAGGCGCCCCCAGTGTCTGTCCAAGCCCAAGCCGCCACCGCTCACGGAACGGCGGACCCCCGTCGCTGGTGGGCCCTGGCGGTCATCGCCATCGCCCAGCTGATGATCGTCCTCGACATCACCATCGTGAACATCGCCCTCCCGTCGGCCCAGAAGGACCTGGGGATATCCGACGCCGACCGGCAGTGGGTGATCACCGCCTACACGCTGGCCTTCGGCGGACTCCTGCTGCTGGGCGGCCGCCTGGGCGACCTCTTCGGCCGCAAACGCGTCTTCACGGTCGGCCTGCTCGGCTTCGCCCTCGCCTCGGCGCTCGGCGGCGCCGCCGGCGGTCCGACCATGCTCTTCGCCGCCCGCGCCCTCCAGGGCGCCTTCGGCGCGCTGCTCGCCCCCTCCGCGCTGGGTCTGCTCTCCACGACCTTCTCCGACCCGAAGGAGCGGAGCACCGCCTTCGGCATCTTCGGCGCGATCGCCGGCGGCGGCGCCGCGATCGGCCTGCTCCTCGGCGGCCTGCTCACCGAGTACCTGAACTGGCGCTGGTGCCTGTTCGTGAACACCCCGATCGCGGTGGTGACCGCCTTCGCGGCGTTCTCCGTGCTGACCCGCGACCACATCGCCAAGGGCACCAGGACCAGACTCGACCTGCCGGGCGCGCTGCTCGGCTGCGGCGGTCTGCTCGCCATCGTGTTCGGCATGTCCGAGGCGGTCACCCGGGGCTGGGTCGACTGGCTGGTGCTGGGTTCGCTGGGGCTCGGCGTGCTGCTGCTCGCGGTGTTCGTCCTGGTCGAGAAGCGCACCCCGCACGCGCTGCTGCCGCTGCACATCGTCGCCGAGCGGAACCGGGGCGGCGGCGCGCTCTCGGTCGGCCTGGCGATGATCGGCATGTTCGGCCTGTTCCTGTTCCTGACCTACTACCTCCAGGTCATCAAGCACTTCTCGCCGGTCATGTCCGGGGTCTCCTTCCTGCCGATGACCGCGGCCATCGTCATCAGCTCGACCGGCTTCGCGGCCCGGCTGATGACCCGCGTGCCGTCCCGCAACCTCATCGGGCCCGGGCTGCTGCTGGCCGCCGCCGGCATGGCCTGGCTGACCCAGATGAAGGTGGACAGCCCCTGGGCCGGCATGGTGCTGCCCGCCGAGCTGCTGCTCGGCTTCGGCATGGGCCTGATCTTCATGCCGTCGATGAGCCTGGCCACCCTCGGCGTCGCGCCGAACGAGGCCGGCGCCGCCTCGGCCACCATCAACTCGGCGCAGCAGGTCGGCGGCTCCTTCGGCACGGCGCTGCTCAACACCATCGCGGCGAGCGCCACCGCGACCTGGCTGGCCGCCCGGGCCGCCGGGGCGGGCGATCCCGCCGTCCAGGCCCAGGGCGCGGTGCACGGATACGTGGTGGCCACCTGGGTGGCCATGGGCATCCTGCTGCTGGCCGCGCTGGTCGCCTTCGTGATGATCGACCACCGGCCGGGGCCGGCGGAGGCCACCGGGGCCGTCGGCGGAGCCGCCCAGGCGGGGCCGGCGGAGGCGGGCGCCGCTGGGTCCGGGGCGCAGGGGGCCGGCGCCCCGGCGCCCGCGCCGCAGGAGGCGCCCGCCCACCAGCGGCAGCGGGCCACCTGACGGGCGCCGCCGGGCCGCCCCCGCCCCCGTGACGTCCGGGGCGGGGGCGACCGGCTGAATTCTCATGCCGTTCCCAGCCGCGCATCACGGCCCTCCCAGCTCCGAACGCCATAGTCGGAACCGTCCCCGCACCGCCGCCGACCAGGGCAGGAGCCGATCAGGCATGGGCCAGCACCGCCGCCGCACCCGACGACGCCGTCTGCTGGGCCCGACCCTGGTCACCACGACCCTCTCCGCGCTCACCGTGGCGGCGGTCGTCGTCGGCAGCCACAGCATGACCCCCCGCGCCACGGCCGTCGCCTCCCCGGGGACGGCTCCCGCGACCGCCCCCGCGCAGAGCCCCGCGGCGGCCCCGGCCGTTCCGGCCGCTCCGGAGCCCGCGGCCACCGCCGTCGTCGGCCCCGCCACCACCGCCGCCGCCGCCGCGTCCCCGTCCGCCTCCGGGGCCGCCTCCGGGGCCGCCTCCGCCTCCGCCCGGGCCGACGGCCCTCCGGGCACCACCGCCGTCGCCCCGGCCACCCCCGAAGCGGCCACCGTCGGCGCCCTGTTCAGCGGCGCGGTCGGCGCCGGCCACCACTTCTGCACCGCCGGCGTGCTGCACAGCCCCGCCGGCAACCTGCTGCTCACCGCCGCGCACTGCCTCGACGACCCGGCCGGCGTCACCTTCGTCCCCGGCTACCGCGACGGCCTCGCCCCGTACGGCACCTGGCGGGTCACCGCCGTGCACACCACCGAGGGCTGGTCCCGGGAGGGCGACCAGGACGAGGACTTCGCGATCCTGGAGACCGCCGCCGACGGCGAGGGCCGCCGGATCGAGGACGTGGTCGGCGGCAACACCCTCGGCACCGACGAGCCGTTCGGCACCGCCGTCCGCCTCTACGGCTACCCCGCCGGCACCGAGCAGCCCCTGCTGTGCACCAACGCCACCGGCCGGCAGAGCGCCCGCCAGCGCGTCATCGACTGCCCCGGCTACCCGGGCGGCACCAGCGGCGGGCCCTGGATCTCCACCGCCACCGGCCGCGTCGTCGGCGTCGTCGGCGGCCACCAGGAGGGCGGCGACACCCCGGACACCTCCTACAGCGCCCTGTTCGACCACACCATCGCCGAGCTCTACGCCGACGCGGTCGCCGCCGCGTCCTGACGGGGCGCCGGGCGGGAGGGCCGGAGCGCGGGCACGGGGGAGGAGGCGGGGGAGTCCGGAGAACGAAACAGGCCCAGTCCGGTGGCAAATCGCCACTGGCCTGGGCCTCTTCGGCACTTCCTGCGAAGTGCCCCCGGTAGGATTCGAACCTACGCACCCGCCTCCGGAGGGCGGTGCTCTATCCCCTGAGCTACGGGGGCTTGCTCGGTGTTGTCGTCGCGTTCGCTTCGACGTGGAGAACACTACCAGGCTCCGGGCGTGCTCCGTGCACGGGTTTCCGGGTGGTCCGCCGGGCCGTGCGGGCCGCCCCGCGGCCGGCCCCGCGGGGCGCGGCGTGACGGGCGGCACGGCCCGGCGGCGGGGCGGAAGTCGGCAAAGGCCGGACGGGGCGGCGGGGGCGCCGATACCCTCGGTGAGGTGTCGGGAGTGTCCGGGCGGGTCCTCGTGGTGGACGACAGCGAGGTGATCCGCCAGCTGATCAGGGTCAACCTGGAGCTTGAGGGCTTCGAGGTGGTGACCGCCGCCGACGGTGCCGAGTGCCTGGAGGTGGTCCGCCTGGTGAAGCCCGACCTGGTGACGCTGGACGTGATGATGCCGCGGCTGGACGGCCTGCGGACGGCGGCCCGGCTGCGGGCGGCGCCCGGGACCAGGCGGCTGCCGATCGCGAT
The DNA here is from genome assembly GCF_042261735.1 of Kitasatospora sp. NPDC056327. Taxonomy (NCBI): domain Bacteria; kingdom Bacillati; phylum Actinomycetota; class Actinomycetes; order Kitasatosporales; family Streptomycetaceae; genus Kitasatospora; species Kitasatospora sp. NPDC056327. The sequence continues at coordinate 40,184 of NZ_JBHJRC010000024.1, forward strand.
AGTGAGCGCGTGCACGCCCGCCGACCTCGATCTGGGGGAGTCGGTCGGGGTGGACGGCTACCTCGGCAAGCCCTTCGACCCGGCGGACCTGGTCGCGCTGGTGCGGCGGCTGGTGCGTCCCGGCCGGGGCGACGGAGCGGCGAACAGGTTTCGCCCTCAGCGAACAGACGGCGGCGATCGGGGCTGAGCGCGGCGCCCCGGACGTCTCAACCGGCAAACCGGGTGGCGGGCGCCCTCCCCCTCTCGCCTACGCTTGGCGTCGTGACCCCCGCAGAGCTTTCCCAGGCAGTCCAGGCCGCAGTGAGCGCCGCCGTCGAGGCGGGCGAGCTGGCCGTCGCCGTGCCCGAGCACGTGACGATCGAGCGGCCCAAGAACAGGGACCACGGCGACTACGCGACGAACGTGGCCCTCCAGCTCGCGAAGCCGGCCGGCCGGCCGCCGCGAGCCGTGGCGGACGTCCTGGCCGCCCGCCTGCGCGGGATCACCGGCGTCACCGGGGTCGACATCGCCGGCCCGGGCTTCCTGAACATCACCCTGGACACCGCCACCCAGGGCGAGCTGGCCCGCACCGTCGTCGAGGCGGGCGCCGCGTACGGCCGCAACGAGGCGCTCAAGGGCCTGAAGATCAACCTGGAGTTCGTCTCCGCGAACCCCACCGGCCCGATCCACATCGGCGGCGTCCGCTGGGCCGCGGTCGGCGACTCGCTGGCCCGGGTGCTGCGCGCCTCCGGCGCCGACGTCACCACCGAGTACTACCTCAACGACGCCGGCGTGCAGATCACCAAGTTCGCCGCCTCGCTGCAGGCCGCCGCGAACGGCCGCGAGGTGCCGGAGGGCGGCTACGTCGGCGAGTACATCGCCGACATCGCCGAGGCGATCACCGCCGCCGTCCCGGGCCTGCTGGAGAAGGACGAGGACGAGCAGCTCCGGGTCTTCCGCACCGAGGGCCTGCGCCTGATGGTCGCCGAGATCCAGCGCTCGATGGACGAGTTCGGCACCCACTTCGACGTGTGGTTCTCGGAGAAGTCGCTGCACGACTCCGGCGCCGTCGGGCAGGCCATCGAGCGGCTGCGCGAGCAGGGCCACGTCTTCGAGCAGGACGGCGCCATCTGGCTGCGCACCACCGACTTCGGCGACGACAAGGACCGCGTCCTGGTCAAGGCCGACGGCGACACCACCTACTTCGCCGCCGACGCCGCCTACTACCTCTCCAAGCGGGACCGCGGCGCCGAGGTGTCGGTCTACATGCTGGGCGCGGACCACCACGGCTACGTCAACCGCCTCAAGGCCATCGCCGCCTGCGCGGGCGACGACATGGACCGCAACATCGAGGTCCGGATCGGCCAGTTCGTGAAGATGCTGCGCGACGGCGAGGAGGTCCGCATGTCCAAGCGGGCCGGCAACATCATCACGATCGACGACGTCGTCGAGTGGATCGGCGTGGACGCGGCCCGCTACACCCTGGCGCGGTCCTCCACCGACTCCACCATCACGCTCGACATCAACGTGCTGACCAGCCAGACCAACGAGAACCCGGTCTTCTACGTCCAGTACGCGCACGCCCGGATGTGCTCGGTGCAGCGCAAGGCCGGCGAGCTGGGCATCACCCGCTCCGCCGACTTCAAACCCGAGCTGCTCGCCACCGAGTGGGAGTCCGACCTGCTCGGCCAGCTCGGCGAGTTCCCGCGGGTCCTGGCGACCGCGGGCGAGCTGCGCGAGCCGCACCGGGTCGCGCGCTACCTGGAGGAGCTGGCGGGCACGTACCACCGCTTCTACGACAACTGCCAGATCCTGCCGAAGGGCGACGAGGAGGTCACCGACCTCACGCACGCCCGGCTCTGGCTCGCCGACGCGACACGCACGGTGATCGCGAACGGCCTGACGCTGCTGGGCGTCTCGGCGCCCGAGCGGATGTAGGCACCACCCCCATGTGCACAGCGGGGGCGGCGGACGGTCAACGCGGACCGTCGCCGCCCCTCGCCATAGGTCGAGGAAACCAACGACATGTCTCGCTCCGCACACCCCGCAGGCCCCCGGCACGGCGACGTCCTGCCCGAGGGCCACTACCAGGCGCCGCCCAGCGACCTGAACGCGCTCGACCCCAAGGTCTGGTCCCGCACCGTCGCGCGTGACGAGGAGGGCGTGGTCACCGTCGGCGGCGTCGACGTCAAGCGGCTGGCCGCCGAGTTCGGCACCCCGGCGTACGTCATGGACGAGGCCGACTTCCGGGCCCGGGCCCGGGCCTGGCGCGAGGCGTTCGGCACGGAGGCCGACGTCTTCTACGCGGGCAAGGCGTTCCTCTCCAAGGCGGTCGTGCGCTGGCTGCACGAGGAGGGCCTCAACCTCGACGTGTGCAGCCCCGGCGAGCTGGCCGTGGCGCTGGCCGCGGGGATGCCGGCGGAGCGGATCGCGCTGCACGGCAACAACAAGTCGGTGGACGAGCTGGAACACGCGGTGAAGACCGGGGTCGGGCACATCGTGGTCGACTCCTTCGAGGAGATCGAGCGGCTCGCGGCGATCGCCGGCCGCCAGGGCGTCCGCCAGCCGGTGCTGATCCGGATCACGGTCGGCGTCGAGGCGCACACCCACGAGTTCATCGCCACCGCGCACGAGGACCAGAAGTTCGGCCTCTCGCTCACCGGGGGAGCGGCCGCCGAGGCCGTCCGCCGGGTGCTGGCGCACGGCGGGACCCTCGAACTGCGCGGCATCCACTCGCACATCGGCTCGCAGATCTTCGACACCGCCGGCTTCGAGGTGGCCGCCCGCCGGGTGGTCGGCCTGCTGGCGGAGATCCGCGACGAGCACGGCGTCGAGCTGCCCGAGATCGACCTCGGCGGCGGCCTCGGCATCGCGTACACCAGCGAGGACGACCCGCGCGAGCCGGCCGAGATCGCCGCCGCGCTGGCCGGGATCGTGCGCCGGGAGTGCGCCGGCGCGGGCCTGACCGCCCCCCGGCTGAGCGTGGAGCCCGGCCGGGCGATCGTCGGCCCGACCGCGTTCACCCTGTACGAGGTCGGCACCGTCAAGGCGCTGGCGGGCCTGCGCACCTACGTCAGCGTGGACGGCGGGATGTCCGACAACATCCGCACCGCGCTGTACGACGCCGAGTACTCGGTGGCCCTGGTGTCGCGCACCAGCGGCGCCGAGCCGATGCTGGTCAGGGTGGTCGGCAAGCACTGCGAGTCCGGCGACATCGTCGTGCGGGACGCCTTCCTGCCCGCCGACCTGGCCCCCGGCGACCTGATCGCGGTGCCCGCCACCGGCGCCTACTGCCGTTCGATGGCGAGCAACTACAACCACGCCCTCAAGCCCCCCGTGCTCGCCGTCGCCGACAGCGCGGCCCGGGTGATCGTCCGGCGCGAGACGGAGGAGGATCTCCTGCGTCTGGATATCGGATGACGAAATCCTCGTCTCAGATCATGGAACGACCGTAGATCCGTACGGAAAGTCCCGGAGACTGGTGGGAACCGAAAGTCCGGCGGGCCCCCGAAAATCCCGCCGGAACGACCGAAGCACGATGAATGCAGAGCGGAGTCGGATGATGCGTACGCGGCCGCTGAAGGTGGCGTTGCTGGGCTGTGGTGTGGTGGGCTCCGAGGTGGCGCGCATCATGACGACAGACGCCGCCGACCTCGCCGCGCGCATCGGCGCGCCGGTCGAGCTCGCCGGCATCGCGGTCCGGCGGCCCGGGCGGGTCCGCCCGGGCGTGCCCGAGCACCTGCTCACCACCGATGCCGAGGCTCTGGTCAACCGGGGCGACATCGACGTGGTGATCGAGGTCGTGGGCGGCATCGAGCCGTCCAAACACCTCATCCTGTCGGCCTTCCGGCAGGGTGCCTCGGTGGTCAGCGCCAACAAGGCGCTGCTCGCCAAGGACGGCACCGAACTGCACGCGGCCGCCGCCGCGGCCGGCGTCGACCTCTACTACGAGGCCGCGGTGGCCGGCGCGATCCCGCTGCTGCGCCCGCTGCGCGAGTCGCTGGCCGGCGACCGGGTCAACCGGGTGCTGGGCATCGTCAACGGCACCACCAACTTCATCCTCGACAAGATGGACACCACCGGCGCCGGTTACTCGGAGGCGCTGGAGGAGGCCACCGCGCTCGGCTACGCCGAGGCCGACCCGACCGCGGACGTGGAGGGCTTCGACGCCGCCGCCAAGGCCGCGATCCTGGCCGGCATCGCCTTCCACACCGAGGTGACCGCGGCGGACGTCTACCGCGAGGGCATCACCGAGGTGACCGCCGCCGACATCGCCTCCGCCAAGGCGATGGGCTGCGTGGTGAAGCTGCTGGCGATCTGCGAGCGGGCGGCCGACGGCGAGTCGGTCACCGCGCGCGTCCACCCGGCGATGATCCCGCTGTCGCACCCGCTGGCCTCGGTCCGCGAGGCGTACAACGCGGTGTTCGTGGAGGCCGCCGCGGCCGGCCGGCTGATGTTCTACGGCCCCGGCGCGGGCGGCGCGCCCACCGCCTCCGCGGTCCTCGGCGACCTCGTCGCGGTCTGTCGCAACAAGCTCGCCGGAGCCACCGGCCCCGGTGACTCGGTCTACACCCAGCTGCCGGCCAAGCCGATGGACGAGGTCGTCACCCGCTACCACGTCAGCCTCGACGTCGACGACCGCGCGGGCGTGCTCGCCCAGGTCGCCTCCGTCTTCGCCGAGCACGGCGTCTCCATCGACACCGTGCGCCAGCAGGGCCGCGACGGCGACGCCTCGCTCGTCGTGGTCACCCACCGCGCCACCGACGCCGCGCTGTCGGCGACGGTGGACAAGCTCCGCGCACTCGACAGCGTGCGCGACGTGGCCAGCATCATGCGGGTCGAAGGGGAATAGGAACAGATGATGAGCAGCGTTGCCGAGAACGCCGCCCGAGGCACCCACACCCACCAATGGCGGGGCCTGATCGAGGAGTACCGGGACCGCCTGCCGGTCAGCGCGGCGACCCCCGTGGTCACCCTGCTGGAGGGCGGCACCCCGCTGGTCCCCGCCCAGGTGCTCTCCGAGCGCACCGGCTGCGAGGTCTACCTCAAGGTCGAGGGCGCCAACCCGACCGGGTCCTTCAAGGACCGCGGCATGACGATGGCCATCTCCAAGGCGAAGGAGGACGGCGCCCAGGCCGTCATCTGCGCCTCCACCGGCAACACCTCGGCCTCGGCCGCCGCCTACGCGGTGCGGGCCGGGATGGTGTCGGCGGTGCTCGTCCCGCAGGGCAAGATCGCCCTCGGCAAGATGGGCCAGGCGCTGGTGCACGGCGCGAAGATCCTCCAGGTGGACGGGAACTTCGACGACTGCCTCACCCTTGCGCGTGAACTGTCCGAGAAGTACCCGGTGGCGCTGGTCAACTCGGTGAACCCGGTCCGCATCGAGGGTCAGAAGACCGCCGCCTTCGAGATCGTCGACATGCTCGGCGACGCGCCCGACATCCACGTGCTCCCGGTCGGCAACGCGGGCAACATCACCGCGTACTGGAAGGGCTACCGCGAGTACGCCACCGACGGCCTGGCCACCCGCACGCCGCGGATGTGGGGCTTCCAGGCCTCCGGCTCGGCCCCGATCGTCGACGGCGCCCCGGTGCTCAAGCCGCAGACCATCGCCACCGCGATCCGGATCGGCAACCCGGCCTCCTGGGACTACGCGCTCGCCGCGCGGGACGAGTCGGGTGGCCTGATCGACAAGGTGACCGACCGTCAGATCCTCTCCGCCTACCGGCTGTTGGCCTCCCAGGAGGGCGTCTTCGTGGAGCCCGCCTCGGCCGCCTCGGTGGCCGGCCTGCTGGCCAAGGCGGAGGCAGGCCTGGTCGACCCCGGCCAGCGGATCGTCTGCACCGTGACCGGCAACGGCCTGAAGGACCCGGACTGGGCGGTGGCCGGCGCGCCGCAGCCGCAGATCGTCCCGATCGACCCGGAGGCCGCCGCCGAGCGCCTCGGACTGCTGGACTGACGCCCCCTCGACCGGGCCGACCCCCCCTTTCGGGGGTCGGCCCGGTCGCGTTCTCGACTGACACTTTTGTGTCAATTCCGCCGCGTATTCCGAACCGATTCCGGCATGGATTCCGGCCAGAAGCGGCAACACACCAGATCGAAGCCCCACGGGGTGTACCGCTGTGGAACCTCTCTTCGATACTCTGGGTGCGGCCGTGTGGCACATGCCCCGGGTCCGGTCCCGTCGCGGACCGCACCACCGACTGTGACCGTCCGCCCCGGCCGGGGCCCGCGGCCCGCTCCCCACCCCCTCGCACCGACGCGCTTCGCGCCGCCCGATTTCCCCAGGAGAGTCCACCGCATGGCCGGTCCTGCGTTCCGTGCCGCCGCCGTCCGGGTCCGGGTTCCCGCGACCAGCGCCAACCTCGGCCCGGGGTTCGACGCCTTCGGACTCGCGCTGGGTCTGTACGACGACGTGGTCGTCCGGGTCTCCGACTCCGGGCTCTCCGTCGACATCGCCGGCGAGGGTGCCGACACGCTGCCCCGCGACGAGCGCCACCTGCTGGTCCGCTCGATGCGGGCCGCCTTCGACCGCCTCGGCGGCCAGCCGCGCGGCCTTGAGGTGGTCTGCGCCAACCGCATACCGCACGGCCGCGGCCTGGGCTCCTCGTCCGCCGCGATCTGTGCCGGGATCGTCGCCGCCCGCGCCGTCACCATCGGCGGTCCGACCGCCCTGGACGACGACGCCCTGCTGGCCCTCGCCTCCGAGCTGGAGGGCCACCCGGACAACGTGGCGGCCTGTCTGCGCGGCAACTTCACCGTGGCGTGGACCGAGGAGGACACCGCCCGGGCGATCGCCCTGGAGCCGTCCGCCGAGGTCGTCCCGGTGGTGTTCGTCCCGGCCGTCGAGGTGCTCACCGAGACCGCCCGGGGCCTGCTGCCGAGAACCGTTCCGCTGGCCGACGCCGCCGCCAACGCGGGCCGGTCCGCGCTGCTGGTCGAGGCGCTGACCCGGCGGCCGGAGCTGCTGCTGACCGCCACCGAGGACCGGATCCACCAGGACTACCGGGCCTCCGCGATGCCGGACAGCGCCGCGCTGGTGGCCGCCCTGCGCGCCGAGGGCGTGCCGGCCGTGATCTCCGGGGCCGGTCCGACCGTGCTCGCGCTCACCGACGAGGCGGGCGTGCAGAAGGTCCTGGACTTCGCCGGCGACCACGGCACCGGCGGCCCGGTGTTCGCCGCCCACCGGCTCGAACTCGACCGGACCGGCGCCACCGTGCTCCCGCTGGACGTCTGACCGTTCCGTCCGTGGTGCCCGGGCGGGCCCGCCGGCCCGGCCCGCCCGGACACGATTGGCAAGGGCAAGGCCGGGGAATGTCTGAGGGGGTCGGTAGTGTTAACCTCATTGCTGCACCAGGTGCCCTCCGGGGCCCGGTGCGCCGCGTCCCGATCCCAGCACTCCGCACCAGCGGAGTCCCGGCGATGCACGGGGCGACGATTCTCCGGGAGCCCACCGCAGCGCGTACGCAGCCTGCCTGCGCGACTTGCGGCCGCATCCCGAAGCCGTGACGGCACCTGACTCCCACCCGCGGCCTCCCACCTTGAGGCCAGGACGGGCGGAGCACGGGCCGCCATCACGCGCCGGGGGCCCGGGATTCGCAGGCAGCGTGGGGGCGACCTCCGGCCGGCGGCCGGGGGAGGGTCGGTGGACGACCGTCCCGCCACGCCACTCAGCACCACCGTGCTTCACGCACCGCACCTCGTAGCTCTCTCCCGACTGGCACAGCGCCATTCGGGGGATCACCGCCTCGGACCGACGCAGTCGAGCGTTGGTCAGGACAGCACAACCGGTCGCCGAGCCAGACAGGCCGACGTCCGCTCCAGGGAAGGACCCTTAGTGAGCGACACCACCGATCTGATGGGCGCGCGCCCGGACGCCGAGGCGCCGGACGCAGCCGCCGCCCCCGCGGCCCCGGCGCGGCGCCGCCGTACCGCCGCCGCGGGCCTGGACGGCATGGTCCTGGCGGAGCTGCAGAAGCTCGCCGCGGACCTTGGCATCACCGGTACCGGACGCATGCGCAAGAGCCAGCTGATCGAGACCATCAAGGAGAAGAGCGGCGGGGACCCGCTGCTCGCCGGCACCGCGGCCGCTCCGGCCGCCAAGCGCAGCGCCGCCAAGGCCGAGGCCGCCGAGCCGGCCGAGAAGCCGGCCCGCCGCACCACCAAGGCCGCCGCGGCCCGGGCCGAGGCCCCCGCCGCCGCCGAGGCGCAGGCCCAGATCGAGATCCCGGTCCAGGCCGCCGCCGAGACCGCCGCGCCCGCCCGCACCGAGCGCACCCGCCGTCGGGCCACCTCGGCCGCCGGCGCCCCGGCCGCCGAGACCGCTGCCGAGGCGCCCGCCGCCGTGGTGACCGAGGCCAAGCAGGCCGAGGCCCGTCCCGAGGGCGCCCGCGCCTTCGAGAACCGCGAGGAGGGCCGCGCCGAGACCACCCGCCGCGACCGCCGGGAGCGCCGCGACCGCCGCGAGGGCGGCGAGCGCGAGGGCCGCCAGGAGGCCCCCGAGGCCCAGGACGGCGACGGCCGCGAGTCGCGCCGGGACCGCCGCAACCGCCGGGACCGCGCTGACCGCCCCGAGCGCACCGAGCGCACCGAGCGCCAGCCCCAGCAGGCCGGCGCCCAGGGCGAGGGCCAGCCGGCCCGGCAGAGCGGCGGCCAGCAGCAGGCCCAGCCGCAGGCGCAGCAGCAGGGCGGCTTCGACGACGACGAGTACGGTGACGGCCGCCGCGGCCGCCGGGGCCGTTACCGCGACCGCCGCGGCCGCGGCCGCCGCGAGGGCTTCGAGACCACCGGCACCGAGCCGCAGATCGGCGAGGACGACGTCCTGATCCCGGTCGCGGGCATCCTCGACATCCTCGACAACTACGCGTTCGTGCGCACCTCCGGCTACCTGCCGGGCCAGAACGACGTCTACGTCTCGCTCGCCCAGGTCCGCAAGAACGGCCTGCGCAAGGGTGACGCCATCACCGGTGCGGTGCGCCAGCCGCGCGAGGGCGAGCGCCGCGAGAAGTTCAACGCCATGGTGCGGCTGGACTCCGTCAACGGCATGGACCCGGAGAGCGGCCGCGGCCGTCCCGAGTTCAACAAGCTGACCCCGCTCTACCCGCAGGAGCGGCTGCGCCTGGAGACCGACCCGGGCGTGCTGACCACCCGGATCATCGACCTGGTGTCGCCGATCGGCAAGGGCCAGCGCGGTCTGATCGTCGCGCCGCCGAAGACCGGCAAGACGATGGTGCTGCAGGCGGTCGCCAACGCGATCACCCACAACAACCCCGAGTGCCACCTGATGGTCGTCCTGGTCGACGAGCGTCCGGAAGAGGTCACCGACATGCAGCGGTCGGTGAAGGGCGAGGTCATCTCCTCGACCTTCGACCGCCCGGCGGAGGACCACACCACCGTCGCGGAGCTGGCCATCGAGCGCGCCAAGCGCCTGGTGGAGCTGGGCCACGACGTGGTGATCCTGCTGGACTCGATCACCCGTCTGGGCCGTGCCTACAACCTGGCGGCGCCCGCCTCCGGCCGCATCCTGTCCGGTGGTGTCGACTCGACCGCGCTGTACCCGCCGAAGAAGTTCTTCGGCGCCGCGCGCAACATCGAGAACGGCGGCTCGCTGACCATCCTGGCCACCGCGCTGGTCGAGACCGGCTCGCGGATGGACGAGGTGATCTTCGAGGAGTTCAAGGGCACCGGCAACATGGAGCTCAAGCTCGACCGGAAGCTCTCGGACAAGCGCATCTTCCCGGCCGTCGACGTGGACGCCTCCAGCACCCGCAAGGAGGAGATCCTGCTCGGCAGCGAGGAGCTCGCCATCGTCTGGAAGCTGCGCCGGGTGCTGCACGCCCTCGACTCGCAGCAGGCGATCGAGCTGCTGCTGGACAAGATGAAGCAGACCAAGAGCAACGCCGAGTTCCTGATGCAGATCGCCAAGACGACCCCCGGGTCCGGCGACTGAGCGTCCTCCCGCAGGGAGACGCCGACGGCATCCGAGCCCCGGCCCGCGCGAGCG